>NZ_BCBT01000032.1:0-65959 GCF_001320965.1 Pseudomonas sp. NBRC 111143
CCGATGCAGCCACAAAAATCTAGAACGGCGCCGGGCACTCGAACTTCAACCGCTGCCCAGACACCGGGTGGGTAAAGCTCAGCATCGATGCATGCAGGCACAGCCGTTCATGGGCCGCCAACGCCTCGGGGTTGGCATACAGCCGGTCGCCCAGCAGCGGATGCCCGATCGACAGCATGTGCACGCGCAACTGGTGCGAGCGCCCGGTGATGGGCGTCAGCTCAACCCGGCAATGGTCGCCACAGCGTTCCAGTACGCGCCAGAAGGTCAGGGCATGCTTGCCCTGCTCATGATCGACCACATGGCGAGGCTTGGTGGGCGGGTCGTAGCGCAGCGGCAGGTCGATACTGCCACTGTCGAGCGTCGGCTGGCCCCAGCACAGTGCGGTATAGGCTTTCTCCGTCTCGCGGTCGTGGAACTGGCGCGACAGCTCGCGGTGACTGTCGGCATCGCGGGCCAGCAGAATGATCCCGGAGGTTTCCCAGTCCAGGCGATGGACGATCAGCGCGTCGGGGTAGCCGTTTTCCTGCAGGCGGGTGATCAGACAGTCCTTGTTGTCCTCGGCACGGCCTGGCACCGACAGCAGCAGGGTCGGTTTGTTGATCACCAGGATGGCGGCGTCTTCGAAGAGGATCTGGATGTTCGACAGCGGCATGTTCAACGGTTCTCTGTAAAGCACTGTGGGAGCGGGCTTGCCCGCGAAGAAGGCCGGTACAAGTGCCAGGGTGTTGGCGCCAGTACCGGCCTTTTCGCGGGCAAGCCCGCTCCCACAGGGGATCGCGGTGTGACAGGGGATTCTATCAGCGATCCGGCAAGGTGATGTTCAGTTCCAGAATCGAGCAGCTGCCCTGGTTTTCCAGCTCGATATGCACGTCATCGTTGCCGATGTTCACGTACTTGCGGATCACTTCGAGCAGTTCTTTCTGCAGCGCCGGCAGGTAGTCCGGTTCGCTGCGCTGGCCGCGCTCATGCGCCACGATGATCTGTAGACGCTCTTTCGCTACCGACGCACTGGTCTGTTTCTGTCTGCCACGAAAGAAGTCAAAAAGGTTCATGGTTTATTTGCCTCCAAACAGGCGCGCGAAGAATCCTTGCTTCGGCACTTCGATGAAGCGCAGAGGCTTCTCTTTACCCAGCAGGCGGTCGACGGTATCGCTGTAGGCCTGGCCGGCGTCGCTCTGGTCGTCGAGGATGACCGGGATACCCTGGTTGGATGCCTTGAGGACCGCTTGCGACTCGGGAATCACGCCCTTGAGCTTGATCGCGAGGATCTCTTCGACGTCGGCGATGCTGAGCATTTCGCCCTTTTCCACGCGCTCGGGGTGGTAGCGGGTGATCAGCAGGTGTTCCTTGATCGGCTCCTCGCCGTTCTCGGAGCGGCGCGATTTGCTCGACAGAATGCCCAGCATGCGGTCGGAGTCACGTACCGAGGAGACTTCCGGGTTGGTCACGACGATGGCTTCGTCGGCGAAGTACATCGCCAGGTGCGCGCCTTTCTCGATACCGGCCGGGGAGTCGCAGATGACGTAGTCGAACTGCTCCTTGAGCTCCATCAGGACTTTTTCGACGCCTTCTTGCGTCAGGGCGTCCTTGTCGCGGGTCTGGCTGGCGGCCAGTACGAACAGGTTCTCAAGGCGCTTGTCCTTGATCAGGGCCTGCTGCAGATTGGCCTCGCCGTTGACCACGTTGACGAAGTCGTACACCACGCGGCGTTCGCAGCCCATGATCAGGTCGAGGTTACGCAGGCCGACGTCGAAGTCGACGATCACAGTCTTGTGGCCGCGCAATGCGAGGCCGGTACCGATGGCGGCGCTGGTGGTGGTCTTGCCCACCCCCCCCTTGCCGGAAGTAACCACGAGAATCTTGGCCAAGGTGTTTCACCCCTAAATAAACGGGACCCGAAGTCCCAGCAAATGCAAAAAAGGCAACGGTGGAAAAGTTGCTCTTAAAATGGCGGCAGTATCCGTTAAAGACGGGTGATGTTCAACACGTCGCCGACCAGGCTCACCTGCACGCCTGAACCCCACAGCGGGTCGCGGCGCAGGTCTTCGCAGACCTTGTACTGACCGGCGATGGAGACCATTTCGGCCGTCATCTGCTGACAGAAGATCCTGGCTCGGGTGTTGCCCTTGATACCAGCCAGTGCGCGGCCACGCATGGCGCCGTACACATGGATATTGCCATCGGCGAGAAGTTCCGCACCCGGGCTCACCGAGGCGGTCACGATCAAGTCGCCGCCCTGAGCATAGATCTGCTGGCCGCCACGTACAGGGCTGGTGATGATGCGGGTCGGGCGAACCTCGGGTTCGGAGGCCACAGCGGGTGCCGGAGCGGGCTCGACTTTCTTCACTTCCGGCTCAGGTTCCAGCGGGCGTTCGCGGGCGCCGGAGGGCGGCAGGACCGGCAGGTCGATGGCGATTGCTGCGGCGATGTCCTCGATCCGGCTGGCGCGGATCGCCAGGGTGCGCAGGCCATGGTGACGGCAGATGCGCATCAGCCCGGGCAGGTCGATGGCGCCTTCGTCCGGCGGCAGTTTGTCCAGGGCCAGCACCAGCGGTGTGTTGCTGAAGAAATTGGGGGCCTGCGCCACTTTCGCCGCCAGTTGGCGGTCGAGGGCTTCGAGGTCGTTGCGCGCCAGTTCCAGCACAGTGATGGCGAGCATGCTGCCCTTGAGCTGGAACACGGTGGCGGAGTCGGGTGTCTGGTTGAGGCTCATGGTCTGCATAGACGGCTTGTTGCGAAAAAAGTGCCCTGACTTATAACGATAAGACCGATTGGCCGCAACCTGCGGCCAAAGGTTGTAGAATGCCAGGCCTTTGTCTTACCGGAAGCTTCAATGGATCGTCCGCGTTTTCGTCCCTACTTCCTTCATCCACGTTTCTGGGGCCTGTGGCTCGGCCTGGGACTGCTGTGGCTGGTGGTGCAGTTGCCTTACCGAGCCTTGCTGTGGCTCGGCAGCGTCCTGGGCGCCGTGATGTATCGCCTGGCCGGCGAGCGTCGGCGCATTGCCGCGCGCAATCTGGAGCTGTGTTTCCCGGCACTGTCCGGCGACGAACGGCAGCGCCTGCTGAAGGAAAACTTCGCCTCCACCGGCATCGCGTTCTTCGAGATGGCCATGAGCTGGTGGTGGCCCAAAGCCAGACTTGCCCGCCTGGCACACATCGAAGGTCTGGAGCACCTGCAGGCAGCTCAGCGTGACGGGCAGGGCGCCATCCTCATGGCGGTGCATTTCACCACGCTGGAGATCGGCGCGGCCCTGCTCGGCCAGGAGCACACCATCGATGGCATGTACCGCGAGCACGGCAATCCGGTGTTCGACTTCATCCAGCGACGCGGTCGCGAGCGGCACAACCTCGACTCCCTGGCAGTGGAGCGCGAGGACGTACGCGGCATGCTCAAGCTGCTGCGCGGCGGGCGGGCGATCTGGTACGCGCCGGACCAGGACTACGGCACCAAGCAGAGCCTGTTCGTGCCGCTGTTCGGCATCCCCGCCGCCACGGTGACTGCAACGACCAAGTTCGCTCGCCTGGGCAAGGCGCGGGTGATTCCGTTCACTCAGAAACGCCTGGAAGATGGCAGCGGCTATCGTCTGGTGGTGCATGCGCCGCTCGAGGATTTCCCCGGGGAGAGCGAGGAGGCCGACTGCCTGCGCATCAACCAGTGGGTCGAAAGTGTGCTCCGCGAGTGCCCCGAGCAGTACCTGTGGGCGCACCGGCGCTTCAAGTCGCGGCCCGAAGGGGCGCCGCGGCTGTATGACAAGAAGAAGCGCTGATCCGGGGTAGTGGCTGCTGGCCCTTTCGCGCGCCGACTTGCCCGCGAAGGGCCCGATCCTGACAAAACCGACAAACCAGGAAGGAACCGATGGCCCCACCCCCGACTACTGGCCTGATCCTCTCCGGCGGCGGAGCCCGTGCTGCCTACCAGGTCGGCGTGCTCGCCGGTATCGCCGAACTGTTGCCCGCTGGCGCGCCCAATCCCTTCCCGGTCATCGTCGGCACCTCCGCCGGTGCCATCAATGCCGTGACCTTGGCCAGCGGCGCCACTCGCTTTGGCGAGTCGGTGCAGCGCCTGACCCGCTTCTGGCAGAACTTTCGCAGCCACCTTGTGCTGCGCAGCGACTGGCCCGGGGTCATGCGTCAGGCCAGCCGTTTCGTCAGCCACAGCCTGCTGGGGCTGGGCCGGCAGATGCCGGTGGCGCTGCTCGACAGCAGCCCGCTGCGGGCGCTGCTCAAGGCGCATCTGGACCTGGATGGCATCCACCATGCCCTGGCCAGCGAGCAACTGCGCGCGGTGGCCGTAACCGCCTTTGGTTACGAGTCCGGCCAGGCGGTGACGTTCTATCAAGGCGGCGAAGCGATCGAACCCTGGCTGCGGCACCGGCGTATCGGCGTACCCACTGCCCTGAGCGTCGAGCACCTGCTGGCCAGTTCGGCTATCCCGTTGCTGTTCGCTCCGGTGCGCCTGGGCGACGAGTACTTCGGTGACGGCGCGGTGCGCCAGTCTGCGCCGATCAGCCCAGCGCTGCACCTGGGGGCCAGTCGCGTACTGGTGGTGGGGGTCAGCGGTAACCCGCAGCGCCCCGCACCGCCGGTGCAGAGTGCACGGGTGTTCAGCGGGCAGCAGCCGAGCCTGGCGCAGATCGGCGGACACATGCTCAACAGTACCTTCATCGACAGCCTCGAAGACGATATCGAGTTGCTGCAACGCCTGAATCACCTGAGTCACCTGATGCCTGCACATCTGGACGCCCGGCGCCTGGGCCTGGCGCCGATCGAAGTACTGGTGGTGGCGCCCAGCCAGCCGCTGGACGAGATCGCGGCACGTCATCGGCGCGAGTTGCCGGCTGCGTTGCGCCTGTTCCTGCGCGGGCCCGGAGCGACCAGGACCAGCGGGGCCGGTGTACTCAGCTACCTATTGTTCGAGGCGAGCTACTGCAGCGAACTGATCGAACTGGGGCGCAGCGATGCCCTGGCCAAGCGCCGGGAGTTGCAGCAGTTTCTGGGGTTGGTGGGTTGAGGCTGCCGACCCTATCGCGGCGCCTCGGCTTGCCCCGCGATAGGGCCGCATGGCGGCCCTGCCGCACTCACTCGGAAATCTGCAACTTGCGCGCCTGGGTATAGACGTAGCGCACTTTTTCGTACTCGAAAGGCGAGTTGGTCTGGCCATAGCGGAAATTGGTGGTGTAGCGCCGGTCGATCGCCCGCAGCAGGAAGATCTCCGGATGGTCGGTACTGACCTCGGCGACGTTGAGGAAATTCGCCTCGCGCTCGCCGACGTAGTCCACCACCAGGCCCGTGGTGTCGCGCAGGTTCGAGGGACCGAGGATCGGCAGCATGATGTAGGGGCCTTCCGGAACGCCGTAGAAGCCCAGGGTCTGGCCGAAGTCCTCGCTCTGGCGTGGCAACCCCATCTTGGTCGCCGGGTCCCACAGGCCACCCACGCCGATGAGGGTGTTGAACATCAGGCGCGCAGTGATCTCCGCCGAGCGTTTGACCTTGAGCTGCAACACACTGTTGAACAGGTTGGGCACATCCCCCAGGTTGTTGAAGAAGTTGCTCACCCCGGTGCGCACGAAGTGCGGGGTTATGTAGCGGTAGCCATCGACCGCCGGCAGGAACACCCATTGGTCGAAGCGATAGTTGAAGTGGTAGATGCGCCGGTTCATCGATTCCAGCGGGTCGTAGACGTTCAACGCGGCCAGGGTGGAGCGTTCGAACTCGCGCTGGTCGAGGCCGGGGTTGAATTTCAGCTCGCGCAGCGGGTCGAGGAAACCGTCCGATTCCACGGTAGGCGTGTCGATCACATCGGCTTCGACCACGCTGGTACGCGGTGCGGTTTCTGCTGCCAGGGCGCTGGTACTGACGAGCAGGGCGAGGGCAAGTATGAGTCTGTCAGCCACGGAAGAACTCCAGCATGGCGTCGGCATTGACGCGGTAGTTGAGGTTGCCGCAATGGCCGCCGTGTGGATAAAGGGTCAGCCGGTCGCCGAACACCTTGCGCAGGAAACCGATGTCGCCGGGGCCGAGGATCACGTCGTCGGCGTTGTGCATCACGGCGATCTTCGGGCTTTCGGCGAGGTAGTCCTTGAGGGCGTACAGGCTGACCTGGTCGATCAGTTGCAGCAGGCTGTTGCCGTCCGTGCGCGCACGCCACATGGGGATCACCTGCTCGGTCAGGTAGCAGTCGAAGTCGCATTGCAGCGCCCGTTTGAAGAACGGCGTGAGGCTGCTGCCTTCGGTGATCGGAAACTTCGGCGGAATGATCAGGCCGCGGCGATTGATCAGGTCGGAGGTGAAGGCGATGTCGGCTGCCGAGAAACGGAACGAGGTGCCGATCAGCATGGCCATCTGCTCGTTGGACAAATGCTCGCGTGAGTTCTGGAAGTCGTAGAGCAGGGCGTCATTGAGGTCGATGTAGCCCTTGTCCTGGAAGTAGCGCGTGAGTTTTTCCAGCATCAGTTCGTAGAACGTGGTGCTGCGGTCGATGCCCTTGACCTGGGTCTGCACCAGTTTGTCGAGGTTGTTGATCGAGGTGTACAGGTTCACGGGCGGGTTGAGCAGCAGCACGCGCTTGAAGTTGAAGCTGCGCCGGGTTTCGTCCAGATGGCTGACGAACGCCGCGTCCAGGGCGCCGAGGCTATAGCCGGTGAGGTAGAACTCGCTGACCGGCAGGCGCGGATGCTGGGCGCGCACGGCTTGCATGACCCGGTACAGGTCTTCGGCATCCTCGCGGCTCACGCCGGGCGTGGCGAAGCGTGAGGCGGCGCTCATGAAGTCCCAGCTGGTGGGCGAAGACAGCTGCACCACGTGATAGCCCGCCTGGTAGAACAGTTTTTTCAGGTATTCGGCGATGGTGCTGCTGTAGGGCGCGCCGGTGCCGGCGATGATGAACACCAATGGCGCTTCGTGGTCCTGGCGTGCCAGGCGGTAGCGGAGTTTTTTCACCGGCCAGAAGTTGTCCGGCAGGGTGAATTCGCGCTCTGGGCGCAGGTTCAGGCTGTAGTCGGACTGGTTGATATCGTCGTCGCTGGGCAGCGTCGGGCGCTGGTCTGGCGGCGTGGTGGCAATGGTCGCCTCGAACGGATTGGTCAAGGGATAGCCGTAGGTGGCGGGGTCGATGTCCCGCGCAGAGGCGGCCGCAGCCAGAAACAGGCCGCACAGCAGGGCGACGAGGCGCAACGGTCGAAGCATGGAGAGTCCCCCGGGAGAACGGCAAGGCAATGTGGAGCTAGGACCATCGTGCCCCTGGCAAAGTTGCCTGGCGCGCTGTCCTTTATTGTGGCGGATGTTGCCGTGAAGTTGGCCGCTGCGGCAATGACCGCTTCCTCGACATTAGCCGAACCGCGCCATTTTGCCTTGCGCGGCAGGCCTGGGGGATTATCCTGAGCGCCGGTTACATTTTCTGGAGCTGTGCATGAGTCGTTGGTGGCCTGTCGTTGCGTTGCTGCTGTTTCTGCCGATGTGGCTGGCGGCCAGTTATGGCGTGCGTTTCGGCCTGATGGAAGACGGGCAGTGGGTAGGCCTGTGCGCGGTGCCTGGCGAACACTGGCAGTGCCAGGCGCGGTCGCTGCTGGGGTTGTGGATTCACTTCCAGGTGATCGGCTGGGGGGCGTTGGGGCTGGCCTTGCTGTGCCAGGTGCTGCCGGGACGGCTTGGCTGGTGGGGGGCGGTGCTGGCGCTGGTGGCAGGGGTGCCGGCGCTGGTGCTGTACACGGCGAGCCTGGGGGTTTTTGCGGTGGTTCTGGCGGGGTTGCGGTTGGTCAGGGCCTCCAGCTAGCAGGTTTTACCGGTGTTCTTTTCGCAGGCTTGCCCGCGAAAAGAACACCGCCGTTTCAAGCCCTGCGCAAACTGCGCCAAAGGGCAGCCACCATCAGCACACTGACCGCCGCCCAGCTCCAGGCCTGATGATTGTGCAGCCCTTCCTGATACAGCTGCGGCGCAATCCCCGCGCCGATGATGAATGCCAGCAGCGCCACTTCGGCCCTGCGCGCGGCCACCGGTCGCAGCAGGTACACCAGCGCCGGCAGCAGCAGCGCGGCACTGGGGAAGCTGCGATAGCGCGGATCGAAGACCATTGCCAGCATGCTCACCGCCGCTGCGAATCCCGCTGCCAGCAGCCACCCTCCGGCTCGCGCCTGAAGCCAGGCGAACAACCGCTCACGCCAGCCTTTGCGTCGGGCCAGGGCCAGCGCGGCATGGGCCAGTACCAGCAAGTTCAGGCCCGCCAGCGCTGCCGCCCACAGCCATTCAGCGACAAAGCGCGCGTTGGTGCGCATCAGCTCGCCCCACAGCCCCAGACTGCCCGCGCCGACTGCCGCCAGCAGCGGTAACAGCAACGCCGCGCGGGCGTGCGCCGGGCGCCCGGCCAGGCCCAGGGTCGCCAGCACCAGCAACGCGTTGGCCAGCCACCACTGTGGCCACAGTGGCAGGTTGCTGACTGGCCCTTCGAGCACGCCTTTGTCCTGCCGATCAGCGTCGTACAGCCCCCAGTAGCCACCCACTGCGCCTTCGCTGGCGCGTTTCCAGGGCTGGTCGAAGGCCTCGATCAGGTTGTAGTGCCAGCCGTTGGCCTCGGCCATCGCGACGAAGCCACGAATGAAGCGTGCCTCGTTGACCCGGCTTGGCTCTGCGGTCTCGCGCTGGCGGCCTTCGCTGGGCCAGCCGGTTTCGCCGATCATGACGTCCTTGGGGGCGAAGCGGTTGCCGAACACCTGACGTACCTCGGCGACATGCGCCAGGGCGTCCTCGATGCCGCGTGGATCGTCCTCCCAGTAGGGCAGCAGGTGGATGGTCAGGAAGTCCACCGCTGGCGCCACTTCCGGGTGCTGGAGCCAGAACTCCCAGACGTCGGCGTAGGTCACCGGGACCTGCACCTGGGCTTTCACCCGAGTGATCAGTTCGGCCAGGCGTTGGCCGGTGACTTCCTTGCGCAGCAGCGCCTCGTTGCCGACGATCACTGCGCTGACCACGTCCGGGTTGGCGTTGGCCGCCTCGATCAGCAGCGCCACCTCCTTGTCGGTGTCCACCGGGTTGGCATTGACCCAGGCGCCGAGCATCACCTTCAGCCCGTGCTTGCGCGCCAGCGCCGGGATCGCCTCCAGCCCAGTCATCGAATAGGTGCGGATGCACTGGAAGCGCTCTGCCAGTAATGCCAGGTCGGCGTCCATGCGTGCAGGGCGCAGGCGAAATGGCTGGTCGAAGGGGGACTGGTCCTTGTCGAAGGGGGTGTAGGAGGCGCACTGCAATTTATGCGTCGGGCTCGCCGCATCGGGCAGGTGCACCGGCTTGCCCAGGCCATACCAGAGTGCACCGAGACCGAGCAGGGCGAACAGGCAGGTGATCAGGTAGAGGAGGGTGGTGCGGGGCGTGCTGGGCATCGAGCGGTCCATCGTCTGGCGCGGGTCATCGGTTGAGAGTCGCTGATAGTAGCCCGGCGCCAACAGTTTGGCATGCAAGGATCGCGCAGAACTCTGGGCGTGGATGACGCTAATGGCGAAGTGCTGTCGCTTATCGTTGGGTAAAGGTCGCTGACGGAGCAGGTCGCGCTGTGTGGCAGGTTGATGATGCAATCTCCAAGACCTGACGAGGGGATGCTTTGATGGCGACTACTACAAGAATGCGACGTTTCCTGGGCGTGACCGGCGCCCTGGTGTTGGCCATAGGTGCTGCACAGGCCACGGCCAAGGAAGTAAGCATCGGTTACGTGGACGGTTGGGCCGACAGTGTCGCCACCACCAACGTGGCTGCCGAAGTGATCAAGCAGAAACTCGGTTACGACGTGAAGCTGCAAGCGGTGGCCACCGGCATCATGTGGCAGGGTGTCGCCACCGGCAAGCTCGATGCCATGCTCTCGGCCTGGCTGCCGGTGACCCATGGCGAATACTGGACCAAGAACAAGGATAACGTGGTCGACTTCGGCCCCAACTTCAAGGATGCCAAGATCGGCCTGATCGTGCCGGAGTACGTCAAGGCCAACAGCATCGCCGACCTCAAGACCGACACCAGCTTCAAGCAGAAGATCGTCGGCATCGATGCAGGCTCCGGAGTCATGCTCAAGACCGAGCAGGCGATCAAGGACTACGACCTCACCGGCTACAAGCTGACGGCAAGCTCCGGCGCGGCGATGACGGCGGAGCTTGGGCGTTCGTATGCCAAGCAGCAGTCGATCGCGGTCACCGGCTGGGTGCCGCACTGGATGTTCGCCAAATGGAAACTCAAGTTCCTCGAAGATCCCAAGGGCGTTTATGGTGCGGCGGAAACCGTCAACAGCATCGGCAGCAAGGAACTGGCGACCAAGGCGCCGGAAGTGGCCGAGTTCCTCAAGAAGTTCCAGTGGCAGTCCAAGGACGAGATCGGCGAAGTGATGCTGGCGATCCAGGAAGGGGCCAAGCCTGAAGCGGCGGCCAAGGACTGGGTGGCCAAGCATCCTGAGCGGGTCAAGGAGTGGACGGGTAAATAACCGACAGGGTCTTTATGAAAAGCCTTGAGACGAGGTTTTTCATACAGAGCCTAGGGCCAGTGGGTACTTTTCGCGGGTAAACCCGCTCCTGCAAAGTGCGCATTGGCCCTGACTTTGTTACCCGAATGGTAAAAGACTGTTGCATCTAAGACTAAGGTCGTCTGGTTGGCGTCCACCGGCAGCATAAAGTTAAGGCGGGTTCTCCCCTTACTGTGTTGCTGCTAGGACAAAAACAATGAACGACAGCATCTACCGATCGATACAAGAAAGTCCGCGCTTCAAGGAGCTGGTCACCAAACGCGAACGTTTCGCCTGGATCCTCTCGGCGATCATGCTCGGCCTCTACTGCGCTTTCATCCTGCTCATCGCCTATGGCCCGCAGATCCTCGGCGCCAAACTCAGCCCCGGCTCTTCCATCACCTGGGGCATTCCTCTGGGCGTCGGCCTGATCCTCTCGGCATTCGTCCTCACCGCCATCTACGTGCGGCGTGCCAACGGCGAATTCGATGAGCTGAACAAGGCGATCCTGAAGGAGGCGCAGCAATGATTCGTCACGCCAAAACCTTGGCCGTACTGGCCTGCGGTGCCTTCGCACCCGCCGTGTGGGCTGCCGATGCAATCAGCGGCGCGGTGCAGAAACAGCCGTTGAACATGTCGGCGATCATCATGTTCCTGGCCTTCGTCTGCTTCACCCTGGGGATCACCTACTGGGCTTCGAAACGCAACAAGTCGGCATCGGACTACTACGCCGCAGGCGGGCGCATCACCGGCTTCCAGAATGGTCTGGCGATTGCCGGTGACTACATGTCGGCTGCTTCCTTCCTGGGTATTTCCGCGCTGGTGTTCACCTCCGGCTACGACGGCCTGATCTACTCGATCGGCTTCCTGGTCGGCTGGCCGATCATCCTCTTCCTGATCGCCGAGCGCCTGCGCAACCTGGGCAAGTACACCTTCGCCGACGTTGCTTCCTACCGTCTCGGGCAGAAAGAGATCCGCACCCTGTCGGCCTCGGGCTCGCTGGTGGTGGTGGCCTTCTACCTGATCGCGCAGATGGTCGGCGCAGGCAAGCTGATCGAGCTGCTGTTCGGCCTGGACTACCACGTCGCGGTGATCCTGGTCGGCATCCTGATGTGCCTGTACGTGCTGTTCGGTGGCATGCTGGCCACGACCTGGGTGCAGATCATCAAGGCCGTGCTGCTGCTCTCCGGTGCCAGCTTCATGGCGCTGATGGTGATGAAGCATGTGGGCTTCGACTTCAACACCCTGTTCTCCGAAGCGATCAAGGTGCATGCCAAGGGCGAGGCGATCATGAGCCCGGGTGGCCTGGTCAAGGATCCGATCTCGGCCTTCTCGCTGGGCCTGGCGCTGATGTTCGGCACCGCAGGCCTGCCGCACATCCTGATGCGCTTCTTCACCGTCAGCGATGCCAAGGAAGCGCGCAAGAGCGTGCTGTATGCCACCGGCTTCATCGGTTACTTCTACATCCTGACCTTCATCATCGGCTTCGGCGCGATCCTGCTGGTCAGCACCAACCCGGACTTCAAGGACGCCGCCGGCGCCCTGCTGGGCGGTAACAACATGGCGGCGGTGCACCTGGCCGATGCCGTGGGCGGTAGCATCTTCCTCGGCTTCATCTCGGCGGTGGCCTTCGCCACCATCCTGGCCGTGGTTGCCGGCCTGACCCTGGCGGGTGCCTCGGCAGTTTCCCACGACCTGTACGCCAGCGTATGGCGCAAAGGCAAGGCCAACGACAAGGACGAGATCCGCGTGTCGAAAATCACCACCGTCGCCCTGGGCGTCCTGGCGATCGGCCTGGGTATCCTGTTCGAGAAGCAGAACATCGCCTTCATGGTTGGCCTGGCCTTCTCCATCGCCGCAAGCTGCAACTTCCCTGTACTGCTGCTCTCGATGTACTGGAAGAAGCTGACCACCCGCGGCGCCATGATCGGCGGCTGGATGGGCCTGATCAGCGCGGTTGGCCTGATGATTCTCGGCCCGACCATCTGGGTGCAGATCCTCGGTCATGAAAAAGCCATCTACCCGTACGAGTACCCGGCGCTGTTCTCCATGATCATCGCCTTCGCGGGTATCTGGTTCTTCTCGGTCACCGACAAGTCCAAGGCTGCCGATGACGAGCGTGCACTGTTCTACCCGCAGTTCGTTCGCTCGCAGACCGGCCTGGGCGCCAGTGGTGCGGTTTCCCACTGATCGTTGATGCCGAGTACGACGCCCCGCTTGCCGGGGCGTCGTCGTTTCTGACTGATGGCATTTCTCTATCCCTGGGAAATTTCCCAAGCTCGCTGGGAAGGGTCTGAGTTAATGCGTCGATTACTCCGCGAATAATGGGCCAGGTGACGCAGTCAAGCGTTATTCCGCCTCATCACTTCAAGGAGATTTCCTCATGAAACGTCTGTTCGTGGCCCTGCCCCTCGCACTGTTCACCGTCGCATCGGCATATGCCGTCGATCCTATCGAAAAGCAGGTCCAGGTCACTGCACAGGTGCCTACCGATGCCTTCTTCGTCGAGCCGGTGGGCGGCAACTGGATGAACGATCCGCAAGAGCTGTCCTGGAACTCGTTCCGCAGCGAACTGCAGCCGATCCGCAAGCAGTTGCAGGTCAAGAGCACCGTCGGCGCAATCACCGCTTACCTGGTGTCGCCGGCGGCGGTCAGCGACGGCGTGAACAGCATCGGCCTGGATGTGTCGGTGGCCGGCACCACACTCAGCACCACCTCCACCGAAGTCATCACCGCGGCGCAGGCAGCGCCGGGTGCGGTGGTCGGTTTCGAGATCGCGGCTCAAGCCGCGCCAGCCGGCGGCTATGTGCCCGGCAGCTACCAGGGGCTGGTGAGCATGATGTTCGAAACCGCCACCCCCTGATTCGCTCACTCCCTGCTTTCCATTGCCCGTCGCTGCCCCTGTCTGATGCTTGTCAGGGCGGGGCGGGCATTGCCTGCCATGATGCCTATGCCAATCTTTCAACCTATCCCCGCCGCGCTCCGCCATTGCCTGCTCGTGGGCGCCTGCATCGCCCTGATGCCCCGGATCGGCCTTGCTGCCTCTGCAACCCTGGGGCGGGTCGAGGGTTTGCCGCGTGAATTCGAGGGGCATTTCTTCGATGTGCCGCTGGCGGTGCGGGTGGACCTGGACGGCCGCTACCTGGGCGATGCCATGGTGGTCCTGGGGCGTGACGAGCAGGTGCAACTGCTCGAGTTCACCGAAACCGACGAGAGCCGCGAGCCCGAAAGCCTGCGCCAGCGCTGGCAGGAGCGTCTGGCTCGACCGCGACCGCTCGGAGATTGTCTTCAGGATTGTCCCGACGGGCTTCAGGCCGTGCACTACAGCCTGGTCAACTCACAGTTATCGTTGCTCACCCTCCAGGCCGAAAGCGCCGGGCAGGTGCCTCGTTTTCACCGGCCGCCAGAGCAAGGAAGCACGGGCCTGTTGCTGCGCAACCAGCTCAACCTGGTCGGTGATGGGCGCGGCGGCACTGGGCGCCTTGCACTGCAGGGCCAGGGCAGCATCGGCCACTGGACCGCCCTGGCCGATGGCCAACTCGACCGTGGCAGCGAGGCCGATGCCTCGACCCGTTATCACGTCGAGCAGCTGTATGCCGAACGCCTGGTCGAAGATCACTTCTATCGGCTCGGCTACTTCACCCCCAGTGCCCAGGGCCTGACGCGCCAGCCACGGCTGAACGGGGCCAACCCCGACACGACACTGGGGCTGATGTTCGGCAGCAGCGACGGGTTGGCCCTGGACACCGGCATGCCCAGCACCACCCCGATCTACGTCACCCCCGACCGACCGGCGATCGTCGAGATCTACCGCAACGGTGTGCTGATCAACAGCCAGCCTGTGCAGCCTGGCTTGCAGACCCTGGACACCCGGGTGCTGCCCGGTGGCATCTACGAAGTCGAGGTGCGTCTGGTCGAGGATGGCCAGGTCACCTCGCGCGACCAGGCATTCATCTACAAACCCAGCAACTGGAGCAGCCGCGGCGGGCGTTGGCGCTACAACGTCTACCTGGGGCGCCAGAGCAGTGTGCTGAGCAACTGGTCACGTGAGCATGACGACAGCCTCAGTGGCGGCATCCTTGCCAACTACCTCCTGCATCCACGCGCAGTGGTGGGGGTTTCCGTGCAGCAGATCGATGAGCAGCAGCAGTTCGGCACTTCGCTGGACTGGGATGTGCACGAGCGCTTCAAGCTGTATGGCAACCTCTATCAGGCCCGAGGCTATGGCAACGGCTACGACCTGCAGGCCGTGGGCAATTTCGAGACCACCTCCCTGGTGGCCAGCCACAGCCGTTCCTGGCTCACCCCCCAGACGACCATTCAGCGCCCTCCTGCGGCGCAGGCGACCCGGCAGACTTCGCTGTCGCTGAGTCAGCGCCTGGACCCGCGGCACACTGCCAACCTGCGGGTATCGCACAGCCGCGGTGCCAGCGAGGGGGTGGGGCTGGATCTGGGGTGGTCGTATTACGGACGGCTGTTGGGCTCCGATGCCAACTGGCGGCTGTCGGTGTTCGACCGCCCCGGCACGTTGGCCACGGGGGAGTCACGCAGCCGCGGGGTCAACCTGGCGCTGAGCATGAGCCTGGGAGGCGGCAAGGGGCGGCGGGTGTCGGCGACTGTCGGTACCCGCACTTCTCGTGATGGCGGGCGCGACATCAACACCTCGCTGTCCTATCAGCAAGACCTTGAGCTCGGGCCGCTGCGCAGTGTCGGTGCAACGATGAGTGCCGACCGTTATGGCGTGGGGCTTGGCGGCGATACCCAGTTCGAAAACGAGGTGATGCATGGCGATGCCTACGTTCAGCAATCTTCTTACAACGGCGAGTTCAGCGGTGGCGTGAACCTGGAGAGCCTGCTTGCGCTTGGGGGCGGCAAGGTTGCACTGAGCGGCCAGTACCTGCCGCATCAGGCGGGTCTGATTGTCGACGTCGACAGTGACGTGCCCGACCTGAAACTGCATGCCGAAGACCCCAATGGCAGCACCGCCGTCCTGCGCCCCGGCCGCAACGTGATCCCGGTCGCGGCCTACAAGCCCGGCAGCGTGCAGTTCGACTTCGAGGGTATCGACCCCACCGCGGCGTTGATCCAGCCCGCCAGCCTGGATTACCACCTGAACCGAGGCGGCATCGCCTATCGCCAGTTGCGGGTGATGCGCACGGTCACGGTGCTGGGACGTTTGTTCGACGACAAGGGCCAGCCCCTGCGGGGCGCGCAGGTGATCAATCACGCCAGCCGCAGCGTCACTGAAGTCGACGGTTTCTTCGCCGTTGAAATGAGCGAGTCGACCCCGACTCTCGAGGTCCGTCTCAAGGGAGCAGCGGTCTGCTTGCTGGCGCTTGACCCCTTGAGACTGGTGCGCGAGGGCGATGTGCTGTTGGCCGGTGACCAGCAGTGCAGGCCCGGTGAGCTGGCGGGCGAAGGGGGCCCTGCCACGGATGCCCGCAGTGGTTGAGAAGTGCATTGCTCCTGCTTTTTGTAGGAGTTTTCTCATCGCGTTTTGGGAAGTATCGCTCGCATCGGTGCATGGCCACGCGCCCCACGCCCCCCTAATATCACATTGATTGCATGGAGATTTATCGCATGGATATCCGCGGCCTGATGGCCCTGCTGCTGACGATGCCGCTGTCATTACACGCGGCCCCGGAACTGAACATCGGTGGTCTTTACGACTACCTTGAAGGTGATCGCAGCACCTTGCTCAAACGGGTACGCAATGGTGGCGACACCACGGCCTTCGTCAGGATCAGCGTGGTGGAGCTGGTGTATGACGCAGACGGCAGTGCTCGTGAGGTCGCGACCGATGGTCTGGCGCTGGAACAGCGAGGGCTGATCGCCAGTCCTGCCCGGCTGATCGTGCCCGCTGGTGGCATGCAGGCTGTGCGCCTTCTGTACCGAGGGCCACGAGATCAGGAGCGCTATTTCCGCCTGCGCTTCGTCCCGGTGCTGCCTGAGCGCGGCGATGGCTTTGCCGTCGATGAAAAAGAGGCACGCAGCTACCGTGAGCACTTGCAGGCTGGCGTCAACTTGCTGGCCGGTTACGGTTCGTTGTTGTTCGTGCGCCCGCAGCAGGCGCGTTTCGATACCCGGATTCGCCGTCAGGGTGGTCAGTTGGAAGTGACCAACGCTGGCAACGCCAGTGTAGTCCTGGACCGTTTTCGTCAGTGCCACGTGGCGGCGCAGACCTGTGATGCGGCCACCAAGCATCACTTGTTGCCGGGGCGTAGCCGACAATTCAGTGGTCATGTGGAAAAGGAACATCGCTTCGACCTGCATGAAGGTGCCGAACGCCGCGATGTCGTGGTGGAAGGATGAGCCGCCTCGCAGGACGTGGTCGCCTTGCGCATATCGGTCGCGCCTGGCTATGGCTCATGTTGCTGGTCGCACCGGTTGCGCCTGCCCTGGAGGTGACCTTGACTGCGAAATACCATGGGGGCGGGTCGGGACGGTTCGAGAATACTACGCCGCCTGGCGGGCTTTGCCGGAGCTGGGGTTCGAGCTGCCGTGAGCAGATGACCGTGACCCTGCCTATCACCTATACCAAGACCACGATCCGTGCAGCTTCGGATGTGCGCGATACCTTCTTCGTCAAGGTTCCCGCTCGACGCGAGATCGAGGTGCGCTCTGATGACGGGCTCGATTCGCGGCGTATGGTGTTCGAGTGGACGGCGCTCAGCCAACGCGTGCTCGGCGCGAATATCAATCGACATACGCTTTACCAGGCAAGCGTGGAGGGCGGTTGCAGCAGTATCGGCAATGTCTCGCAATTGCGTCCCGCCCTTATCTCCTACCTCTGGCGCATCGGCAATCCGACCTCCCCGGGAGCCTGCACTGCAGATGGTGGTTACGCTGCAGCGGGCTTCAGCCAGAACCTCGACGTGCAGGAAACCAGCGTCGCCTTCCAGCTCGACCTGCCACCGCCTTACCGTTTGCGTTCTGGTATCTATCGAGGCTCCACCACCTACCGCATCGGTCCGGGCATGGACTTCGACTTCGGTAATGGAGTGTCAGGGCTTAGCGGCGATACCCTGACCGTCAATTTCGAATTGGATGTGCAGCATGCCTTCCTGTTCGAGTTTCCCCCAGGGTCCGAGCGCGCCGTGCTCGAACCACGAGGTGGCTGGCAGGCATGGTTGGGAGGCGGTCGGGTTCCACAGCGGCTTTACCGCGACTTGCCTTTCCGGGTGTGGTCGACCGGCCCGTTCAAGGTCTACAAGCTGTGTCAGCACGACAGTGGTACCGGGTGCGCGATTCGGGATGCCGCCAGCCATCAGGCCGACCTGGAAGTGGCGCTCAGTCTGCCTGGCGGGATCCAGCATGGGGGCGGCGCGGTGCAGCGACTGCCGCTGCCCACCGGGCGCGCCATGGCATTGCAGTTCGAGTCGGTTCAGCCGGTGGCGAATCGCCCCGGGCAGTTGCACTTCGCCATCGAATCCGATCAGGTACGCGGCATGCTGGCCAATGCCGGAAGTACCTACAGTGGCCTGGTTACCGTCGTTTTCGATGCCGAGTTGTAGTCCATGGACATGACGAGCGAGGAACGAGCATGAGCAGGGTACTGGTGGTCGACGACCATCCTTTCATCCGCTCGACCGTGTGCATGCTGTTGCGCCAGGAGCGCCTGGAGGTCGTCGGGCAGGCGGACAATGGTATCGATGCGCTGCGGTTGATGCGCCAGGACCCGGTGGATCTGGTGATCCTGGACATCACCATGCCTGGCCTGGATGGCCTGGATGGCCTGGAGGTGATCGCCCGGATGCGTAGCCTGGAGCACCCGGCCAAGTCGCTGATCCTTACCTCGCAACTGGCCGAGGCCTATTCGCTGCGTTGCATGCAGGCCGGCGCCGCCGGCTATGTGTCCAAGACCGATGATCTTGGTGAACTGAACAAGGCGGTGCGCGCCGTGCTTTCCGGTTACACCTACTTTCCGCAGGTGGCGCTCAGCTCGGTGCACCGGCAGGATCTCAAGGCCAGCGAGGCGCAGTGCATCGCCAGCCTCACCGATCGTGAATTGATGGTTCTGCAGCAGTTGGCGAGGGGCTTGAGCAACAAGGCAATCGGCGATGCGATGTTGCTGAGCAACAAGACCATCAGCACCTACAAGAGCCGTTTGCTGGAAAAGCTTCGGGTCCGTTCGCTCATCGATCTCGCGGATTTCGCTCGCCGCAACCTTTTGATCTAGAGCTGTCCAGTGCTCGGCCGAGCCCTGTCGATGGCGCTGCTGTTGTGCCTGATCGCCCTGCCGCAAGCAACTGCCACCCAGTTGCATTCAGGGGTTGTCCCGGAGGGGCCGGCCATCGAACCGACGCAAGACGCCCTGCGCTGGTTGTGGGAGCGAAGCCGGTTGCGCCTGGGTATCGTCGAACGACACGATCCCCCTTTCGACCTGCTGGGTACCGGCCAGACCTATGAGGGTATCACTGCCGACTATGCCAGCCTGGTGGCGGCACGGTTGCGCATGCAGGTCGAGGTGCAGGTCTTTGCCACGCAGAACGAGGCCTTTGCAGCCTTGCGTGATGCACGCATCGACCTGGTCGGTTCGGTGACCGCACGCCAGGCTCAGGATGCCGGCTTGCGCTTGTCGCATCCCTATGCCGAGGACCGGCCCATGCTGATGGCGGCCCGATCGGCCGGCGCACCTGGACCCGGGCATGAGCCCGGTATGCGCTTGGCCATGGTCGAAGGCTATCGCTCACTGGAACAGGTTCTGGCAGGTTACCCGCTGGCGCAGATCCAGTGGCATGCCTCGCCGTTCAGTGCCATGGCCGCGCTGGTACTGGGCCAGGCCGATGTGTATATCGGGGATGAGCACAAAGGACGCTACCTGCTGGGGCGCAGTCAGCTGTTCGGGGTCGAGGCGGTCGGTCGTGCCGACCTGGATTCACAGGCGATCGGTTTCGCCATGCTCGATTCGACCGGGCCGCTGGCGACCTTGGTCGATGAAGCCCTCGCCAGCCTTGGCGAGCCCCAGCATGAGCAGATCCGCCGACGCTGGAGCCCGTTGGCGATGGCGGCCTACGATCCTGCGGCCTTGCAATTGAGCACCTCCGAGCAGCGCTGGATCAGTGACAATCCTGTGGTCAAGGTGGTGCTGGACGAACAGTTGCTACCTCTGAGCTATCGCGATGCCAAGGCGGGGCTGCAGGGGCTGAGCCTGGACATCCTGCAATTGATCAGCCAGCGCACCGGGTTGCGTTTCGAGGTGCAAGCCTCAGGCACTATCGAGCAGATGATCGAGTGGGTGCGTCAGGGGCGTGCGCAGGTGATTGCCGGTTTGCCCTACAGCCCGCAGCGGGCCCGCGAGCTGAGTTTCAGTCGGGCTTACCTGAGCGCGGCACGGGTGCTGGTCACGCGTGAAGACGCCTCCAGTCCTGCGAGCCTGGTCGGGCTGGAGGGGCACCGATTGGGTGTGATCCTGGGCAGTGCCGTGCCGGACCTCCTGGCCCAGCGCTACCCGCGTATCCGCTTGCAGGCCTATGGCGGGGCTCTCGAGGCACTGCACGCGGTCGCACGCGGTCAGGTGAGCGCGGCGGTGCTGACCTACGACGATGCGCGGCCGATGATCGCCCGTTGGTATCCGGGGCGTGTGAAGATCGCGGCCAGCGTATCCTTGCCGCCTGCTCACTTTGCGCTGGCCACGGCGCAAAGTGAGCAGACGTTGCAGGGCATCCTGAACAAGGCCCTGCTCAGCCTTGCCCCACAGGAAACCGATGCCCTGGTGCGCCGCTGGCGCAATCCACTGATCGTGGGGGATGGGGTCTGGTCACGCTATCGTGGCAAGATCCTGGGAGGCTTCGCGGCGGCCTTGGGCCTGCTGTTGCTGGCGCTGGTGTGGATTCGTTACCTGCGCCGTCTGCAGCAAGAGGCGGCACGGGCGCGCCGCGAGGCTGAGGCGGCGAACCAGGCCAAGACTGGCTTTCTCACCACGATGAGCCATGAAATCCGCACTCCGCTACACGCGCTGCTGGGCATGCTCGAACTGGCCCAGCGCAAGGCGGGCCAAGGTGTCCTCGACCGCATGGCCATCGAAGTTGCCACCGATGCCGCGCGCGGCCTGCTCGAGCTGATCGGTGACATTCTCGATGTCAGCCGGATCGAAGCCGGGCGTTTGCAACTGGCGCCGCAGCGGGTCGTGCTGGGCGAGCAGGTGGCCAGCGTGGTTCAGTTGTTCGAAGCGCAGGCGCGGGCCAAGGGCCTGGTGTTGGAATTGGACATGCGCGGTGCACAGGCGTGCGAGGTCATGCTCGATCCTCTGCGCTTCAAGCAGATCCTCGCCAACGTTCTGAGCAATGCGATCAAGTTCACCGGCGATGGCCATGTCCGGGTTGATTTGCAGGCGCGTGCGCAGGGGGCCAGGCTGTCGGTCGAGCTTGCCGTGGAGGACACCGGAATCGGCATTGCCGCCGATGAGCTGGCCGCCCTTGGCCAACTGTTTCGCCAGGCCAGCAACCATCGACAATCGCCACGGCACAGCGCCGGGCTGGGTCTGGCCATCAGCCGCAGCCTGTGCCAGATGATGGGAGGGCACCTGAGGCTGGACAGTGTACTGGGGCAGGGAACACGGGTGTGCATTCACCTTGAGCTGCCTTTGCTGATCGCGCAGGAAGCCCGTGAGGAGCCCACCGTGCCCACGGCCACGACGTACTTCGCCAGGTTGCGGGTGCTGGTTGTCGATGACTATCCGGCCAACCGCCTGTTGCTGGCCCAACAGCTCGATTACCTCGGCCATCAGGCCCGCGTCGCCGAAGACGGCACGCAGGCCCTGCGCTTGTGGCTCAAGGAGCATTTCGATGTCGTGATCAGCGATTGCAACATGCCACGGCTCGGTGGGCACGCACTGGCGCGGGCAATCCGCGAACATGAGCGGCGCAGCGAGCGCCCGCGCTGTCGGGTGATCGGGCTCACGGCCAGCGCCCTGGCCGATGAGCGAAACCGCTGCCGGGCTGCGGGCATGGACAGTTGCCTGTTCAAGCCGCTGGGGCTGCAAGACCTGGAGCGGGTACTGACGGCGTGTCGTCCACCCTCAGAGGCGAGCGCATGCGGTCAATCGATTCTGGACATGGGCCATCTGATGCACCTGGTGGGCAAGGACCAAGCTGCGCTCAGTGCCTTGCTGTCCGATCTGCGCAGCAGCAACCGTAGTGATCTCAAGTGCTTGCAGGCGTTCAGGCACCAGCCGCAGGCACTTGCGCAACTGGCCCATCGGGTCAAGGGCGCTGCGCGCATCGTGCGCGCCAGCGCTCTGGTGGAATTGTGCGAACGTCTCGAACGAACCTGCACCAAGCCGTCACCCGCACCGGAGCAATTGAGCGCGGACGTGCGCGCGTTGCGCGCGGCGATGCAGCAACTGGATCGCCAGCTCAAGCGCCATGCCGCCACTGGCGGCATGGCGATGGCGTCATATCATCCCGAGCAACAACAGCACCAGCAGCACCACCAGTACGGCACCGACGATGCCGGACGGGCCATAACCCCAGCTGCGCGAATGGGGGAAGACCGGTAAGCCACCGATCAGCAGCAGGATCAGGATGATGATGAGGATCGTGGTCATGGGCGAAATCCTTGCGTGGTTGGGGTCAAGGGCCTGGAACTGCTGGCCTCTTGTAAATTCGGACTGTTGCCGGACCTGAAAGATTCCATTTGTGTGTCTGCCCCTTGCAGGTCGACGAGCTCGGCACTGACTGAACGGTCATGGGCTTGCATTCACTATCCTGATGAATCCTGCCTGGCTGTCCGACGTTGATTAGACTCGGTTGCAATTCAGTCGGCACAAGGCCCGTCACCATGCAAAACCGCATCATGATCACAGGCGCAGGATCCGGCCTGGGCCGCGAGATCGCCCTGCGCTGGGCTCGGGAGGGTTGGCGCCTGGCGCTGGCAGATGTCAACGATGCTGGCCTGCGCGAAACCCTGGAGCAGGTACGTGCCGCAGGCGGCGATGGTTTCGTGCAGCGTTGCGACGTGCGTGACTACAGCCAGCTCACCGCCTTGGCCCAAGCCTGCGAGGAACAATTCGGCGGCATCGATGTGATCGTCAACAACGCGGGCGTCGCCTCGGGCGGGTTCTTCGCCGAGCTGTCGCTTGAAGACTGGGACTGGCAGATCGCAGTGAACCTGATGGGCGTGGTCAAGGGCTGCAAGGCGTTTTTGCCACTGCTCGAGCGCAGCAAGGGGCGCATCATCAACATCGCTTCGATGGCGGCGCTGATGCAAGGGCCGGGGATGAGCAACTACAACGTCGCCAAGGCCGGTGTGCTGGCGCTGTCGGAAAGCCTGCTGGTGGAGTTGCGCCAGCTCGAGGTGGGGGTGCATGTGGTGTGCCCGTCGTTCTTCCAGACTAACCTGCTCGACTCTTTCCGCGGGCCGAATCCGACGATGAAGGCGCAGGTCGGCAAGCTGCTGGAAGGCTCCCCCATCACTGCCGCACAGATTGCCGACTACATCCACGCACAGGTCGCGGCGGGCGAATTCCTGATTCTGCCGCACGAGGCCGGACGCGATGCCTGGCGTCTGAAGTGCCAAGCCCCGCAGGTGCTCTATGACGAGATGGCCAGTATGGCGGTAAAGATGCGGGCCAAGGCGCGGCCAGGGCAGTAGCTGTTCTGCAGGTGTCGTCTGTAGGGCTTTTTACCGATCTGGGTAGGTGCGGTCTATTTCACAGCTGAATGATTGAATAGGCCGAATGCCCATAGCAGGCTCGGATTTTCCCTGGGTCTGGAGGATCGGAGCATGTTGGTAATCGGACGTGATGTCGGCGAGGTCGTCACCATCGGCGAGAACATCCGCATCAAAGTGATGGCCGTCGAAGGGGGTGTGGTGCGCTTCGGGATCAGTGCACCGCGTGAGGTGGTGGTGCACCGCTCGGAGATTTACAAGCGTATCAAGGAGCAGGAGCTGGAGCGCAGCCCCTCGTCTTAATCCAGCAACTCCCGTGGCACATCATGCTTGGCCAGTAACTGGCACTGCTGGCTTTCCAGGTCGAAGAGGATGAATGCCTGGCCTTTGGCCAAGGCCTGGCGCACGCGCAGCACGCGGGTTTCCAGCGGGGTGTCGTCGCCGTTGTCGGTGCCGTCGCGGGTGACGAAGTCTTCGATCAGGCGGGTGAGGGTGTCGGCTTCGAGTTGGTCGTAGGGGATCAGCATGATGGCTATCGGGTTGGGCAGGTTGGGCTGCATGCTACTTGAAAGTGGGGCAGGGACGTTAATCGTCGGCGACGTCTGAGCGGGTTCACCCGCGTAGACGCCGCCGCCAGGTTCAGCTCTTGTTGCCCACCAGGCTATCCACCGCTGGCACCCGGGTATCGCTCTCCATTTGCGCATCATGCTCCAGTTGATGACTGAAGCGCTCCAGAGAAGCATTGGCCGGTTGCGAGTCGCTGGCGAACACGGGCGGGCTGAGCAGGTACGCCGACAACAGGCGGCTCAGTGCAGCCAGGCTGTCGATGTGGGTGCGCTCGTAACCGTGAGTGGCGTCGCAACCGAACGCCACCAGCGCAGTGCGGATATCGTGCCCGGCCGTGACCGCCGAGTGGGCGTCGCTGAAGTAGTAGCGGAACAGGTCGCGGCGTACAGGCAACTCCTGGTCGGCCGCCAGCTTGAGCAGATGACGGGACAGGTGGTAGTCGTACGGTCCTGAAGAGTCCTGCATCGCCACGCTTACCGCATGCTCGCTGGACGCCTGTCCCGGCGCCACCGGGGCGATGTCGATGCCGACGAACTCGCTGACATCCCAAGGCAGCGCGCCTGCGGCCCCGGAGCCGGTTTCCTCGGTGATGGTGAACAGCGGATGGCAGTCGATCAGCGGTTGGCGGCCACTTTCCACCACAGCCTTGAGGGCTGCGAGCAATGCCGCCACGCCGGCTTTGTCGTCCAGGTGACGGGCGCTGATATGGCCGCTGTCGGTGAATTCCGGTAGCGGGTCGAAGGCGACGAAGTCGCCGATGCCGATGCCCAGCGCCTCGCAATCGGCGCGGGTAGCGCAGTAGGCGTCCAGGCGCACCTCAACGTGTTCCCAGCTGATCGGCATCTGGTCGATGGCGGTGTTGAACGCGTGCCCGCTGGCCATCAACGGCAGCACGCTGCCGCGAAACACGCCGGTGTCGGTGAACACGCTGACCCGGCTGCCTTCGGCGAAGCGGCTGGACCAGTGACCTACTGCCGACAGTGCCAGGCGGCCGTTGTCCTGCAACTGCCGCACACTGGCGCCGATGGTGTCCAGGTGTGCCGAGACGGCGCGATCGGGCGAACTCTGACGGCCCTTGAGCGTGGCGCGGATGGTGCCACGGCGGGTCAGCTCGAACGGGATGCCCAGTTCGTCCAGGCGCTCGGCTACGTAGCGCACGATGGTATCGGTGAAGCCGGTGGGACTGGGGATGGCGAGCATCTCCAGGAGGACGCGCTTGAGGTAGTCCAGGTCGGGTTCGGGGAGTCGTTCGGACATGGGTACTCCTTGGGGTCTTTGCTGGCTTTTTCGCGGGCAAGCCCATTCCACAAGGGCTTGCCCGCGAAAAGGCCAGCAGCGATTCAGGCCAGGGGCTGGCTATGCGGGAACAGCAGATCCACGAACCGCTCTGCAGTCGGCTGCGGTTCATGGTTGGCCAGCCCGGCCCGTTCGTTGGCTTCGATGATCACGTAGTCCGGCTGCTGCGCATCGCGCACCATCAGGTCCAGCCCGACCACCGGAATTTCCAGTGCCCGTGCAGCCCTCACCGCCGCATCGGCGAGCACCGGGTGCAACTGTTCGGTGACATCTTCCAGGGTGCCGCCGGTGTGCAGGTTCGCCGTGCGCCGCACCGCCAGGCGCTGGCCTGCCGGCAATACGTCTTCAAAACCCAGCCCGGAGGCGCGCAGGGTGCGCTCGGTTTCCTCATCCATCGGGATGCGGCTTTCACCCCCGGTTGCGGCCTGGCGACGGCGGCTCTGGGCCTCGATCAGCGCCTTTATGGTGTGCTTGCCGTCGCCGATCACCTCGGCCGGATGGCGAATGGCGGCGGCCACCACTTCGAAGCCGATCACCAGGATGCGCAGGTCGAAACCGGCGTGGAAGCTCTCCAGCAGCACGCGGCTGTCGAAACGCCGAGCGTGCTCCACAGCCTGGCTGATCTCGTCGTATTCGGTGAGGTTGACCGCGACGCCCTGGCCCTGCTCGCCATCCACCGGCTTGACCACCACGGCGCCATGTTCTTCGAGAAAAGCCAGGTTGTCGTCGGCGTTGCCGGCCAGTTGCTGGGCAGGCACCTGCAGGCCGGCATCGTGCAACACCTTGCGGGTCAGGCGCTTGTCCTGGCACAGGGTCATGGTCACGGCGCTGGTCAAGTCACTCAGCGATTCGCGACAGCGAATCCGGCGCCCGCCCAGGCTCAGGGTGAACAGCCCGGCGCTGGCGTCGTCTACCTGGACTTCGATACCACGGCGCAGGGCTTCGTTGACGATGATCCGCGCGTAGGGATTGAGCCCGGCTTCAGGGCCAGGGCCGAGGAACAGTTCCTGGTTGATGCCATTCCTGCGCTTGACGGCGAAGGTGGGCAGGTTACGAAAGCCCAGCTTCTGGTAAAGCCGCTTGGCCTGGCGGTTGTCGTGCATCACCGACAGGTCGAGGTAGGCCAGGCCGCGGCTCATGAAGTGCTCGACCAGATGGCGCACCAGCACTTCGCCGACACCCGGACGGCTGCACTGCGGGGAGACGGCCAGGCACCACAGGCTGCTGCCGTGTTCAGGGTCGTCGAAAGCCTTGCTGTGGTTCAGACCCATGACGCTGCCGATCACGGCGCCGGTGTCTTCGTCCTCGGCAATCCAGTACACCGGGCCACCCAGGTGGCGCGGGGTGAGTAGCTCGGGATTGACCGGCATCATGCCGCGCGCCTGATACAGCGTGTTGATCGCCTGCCAGTCGCCTTCGGCCTGGGCGCGGCGGATGCGAAACCCGCGGAATACGCGCTGGGCCGGGCGGTAGTCGGTGAACCACAGGCGCAGGGTGTCGGAGGGGTCGAGAAACAACTGTTGCGGCGCCTGGGCCAGCAACTGCTGGGGGGCCGCCACGTAGAGGGCGATGTCACGTTCGCCGGGCTGTTCGTCGAGCATGGCCTCGGCAAGTTGTGCAGGGTCAGGGTAGGTGTGGCCGATCAGCAACCGTCCCCAGCCGCAGTGCACGGCACGCGGCTGGTCGTGGGGGTCGCTGCCGTCACCGGCCAGGCGTGCCTGCAGGCGTTCGTAGGAGGGCGCCTGGCCGCGCAACAGGCGCTGGCCATAGGCACTATGGGCTTTCATCGGTCAGATTCCTTGTTCGCTGAGCCACAGGTTCAGGGCCGCCAGTTGCCACAGCTTGGAGCCGCGCAGTGGGGTGAGCTGGCCGTGGGGGTTGCTCAGCAGGCGATCGAGCATGGCCGGGTTGAACAGGCCACGGTCCTGGCTCGGGTCGGTCAGCAGTTCGCGTACCCAGCCAAGGGTCGCGCCCTCCAGGTGCTTGAGGCCGGGTACGGGGAAGTAGCCCTTCTTGCGGTCGATGACTTCATGGGGAATGACCCGTCGCGCCGCCTGCTTGAGCACCTGCTTGCCGCCGTCGGGCAGCTTGAAGCGGGCCGGGATACGGGCAGAAAGTTCGACCAGGCGATAGTCGAGGAACGGCGTACGTGCCTCTAGCCCCCAGGCCATGGTCATGTTGTCGACACGCTTGACCGGGTCGTCGACCAGCATCACCGTGCTGTCCAGGCGCAGGGCCTTGTCCACCGCATGGGTTGCACCGGGACGGGCGAAGTGCTCGCGAACGAAATCGCCGGCGGCATCGTTGTCCAGCAACCAGGGTGCCTGCACGGTGTCGCGGTATTCGTCGTGGCTACGGTCGAAGAACGCCTCGCGATAGGCAGCGAAGGCATCCTCGGCACCATTCACCTGCGGGTACCAGTGATAGCCGGCGAACAACTCGTCGGCGCCCTGGCCGCTCTGCACGCCCTTGCAGTGCTTGGCGACTTCACGCGAAAGCAGGTAGAAGGCGATGCAGTCATGGCTGACCATCGGCTCGCTCATGGCGCGGAAGGCGGCCGGCAACTGATCGATGATCTCGTGTTCGGCGATGCGCAGCTGGTGGTGGCGGGTGCCGTAGTGCTTGGCGATCAGGTCCGAGTACTGGAACTCGTCGCCACGTTCGCCGCCGGCATCCTCGAAGCCGATGGAGAAGGTCGACAGGTCGTCCACGCCGACCTCGCGCAGCAAGCCGACCAGCAGGCTGGAGTCGACACCGCCTGACAGCAGCACGCCGACATCCACAGCCGCGCGCTGGCGGATCGCCACGGCATCGCGAGTGGCATCGAGCACGCGGGTGGTCCAGCCTTCCAGGTCGAGGTCCTGCTCGTCCGGGGTTGGGCCGTAATGCAGTTGCCACCAGGTCTGGCGCTCGACTTCGCCGTGGCGGTCGATGCGCATCCAGGTCCCGGGCTCGAGCTTCTGCACGTTGGCCAGCATCGTGCGCGGTGCTGGCACCACGGCGTGGAAGTTGAGGTAGTGATTGAGCGCTACCGGGTCGATCATCGGGTCGATGTCGCCGCCTTTGAGCAGCGCCGGCAGGGTCGAGGCGAAGCGCAGGCGCTCGCCGTTGCGCGACAGGTACAGCGGCTTGACGCCGAGGCGGTCGCGGGCCAGGAACAGGCGCTGGTTGTCGCGCTCCCAGATGGCCAGGGCGAACATGCCGTTGAGCTTGGGCAGCAGCGCGGCGCCCCAGGCGTGGTAGCCCTTGAGCAGCACTTCGGTGTCGCCGTCGGACCAGAAGTTGTAGCCTAGGTCCTGCAGTTCCTGGCGCAGCTCGGGGAAGTTGTAGATGGCGCCGTTGAACGCCAGGGACAGGCCGAGGGTGTTGTCGACCATCGGCTGCGCCGAGCCGTCGGACAGGTCCATGATCTTCAGGCGCCGATGGCCGAGGGCGATCGGCCCCTGGCTGTGGAAGCCCCAGGCATCAGGGCCACGTGGCGCCAGATGATGGGTGATGCGCTCCACCGCGGCGAGATCCGCCGGGCGGGGGGCTTGGTCGATGGGGGTGAAACGCAACTCTCCTGCTAATCCGCACATAAGTCCTTACCGGTTTTGCCGTTGGGGAAAGAGTGCCCCCACATGGGGCACCTTAAGGAACTGACCCAGGGGATTTACGGGAGTTTTAGATCAATCTGTTATATGGGACGGGTGGGTGCTGTTTCATTTGCCGCGAATCAGCTTGCGCAGCGTGAAGCGGTTTGGATGACAGGCCTCGGCCACGGCCCGAGGTACCGGCAGTGGCTCGCCACTGGCCCAGGCGGCAATCAGCTCGCCGCTCAAAGGCGCGGTAATCAGGCCGCGTGAGCCGTGGCCGCTGTTGACGTACAAGCCTTCCAGCCAGGGGCAGGCGATGGCCGGAACCTGTCGGGCATCCTTGGCCAGCATTGAATAGGTCGTGCTGAACGCAGCAGGATCGGCCAGCGGCCCGACAATCGGCAGGTAATCCGGGCTGGTGCAGCGAAACGCTGCGCGCCCCTGCAACTGTTCCGGATCCAGTGCGGCCGTGTCGAGCCGCTGCGCCAGGTCGGCAGAAATCGCCTCCAGCAGGCCAAGATTGCTTGCGTGCTCGCCGGCAGTGGGGGCGAGGTCGAGGCTATGGAAGTCGAAACTGGCGCCGAGGGTGTGCTCGCCATCGCGCGCCGGGGCGACGTAGCCGTCGGCGCAGACCACGGTGCCCAGCGCCTGGCTGCGCTCGGTCAGCGGCAGGCGGGTGATCTGTCCGCGGATACGCTTGAGCGGCAGCTCGGTGCATGCCGGGAAGTTGCGCACATCCGCTGCGCCGGCAAGTACCACCAGCGGCGCACTGGCCAGCAACCGTTCGCCGTCCCACGCTTGCCACAGACCGTCGACGCGGCGCAGTTCGATCACCTGGTGATGGTTGAGCAGGCGAATGCGCGCGTGTTGCAATTGCGCGTGGCACAGTGCGGGCGGGTGCACCCAGCCGCCCTCGGGGTAGAACAGCCCACCGCTGGCCAGGGCGACCCCGGCGATCGCCTCGGCCTGCTCTCGATCCAGGCTCTGCAGCAGGCTGCTGTCGAAGGCGCCTGCAAGTTTGGCCTGGCGTTCGGTTTCCTTGGTGTCGAAGGCCAGTTGCAGCACGCCGCAGTCGTCCCAGTCGCGGCCACGCTGCAGGCGTTCGAGCCAACGGCGGGTGTAGCCGAACCCGGCGAGGATCATCTGCGACAAGGCGGTGCCGTGTGCCGACAGCTTCAGGTACAGCACGCCCTGGGGGTTGCCGGAGGCCTCTCGGGCCGGGGCGTCGTGGCGTTCCAGCACTTCGACCTGCCAACCGCGTGCAGCCAGGCTGGCGGCGCTGGCGCAACCGGCCAGCCCGGCGCCGATGACCAGCGCGCGACGGGGGCCGTCCACGGGTGCAGGGCGTGCATACCAGGGGGCTGGTTGTGGCGGCGTCGGCAGGTCTTCAGGCCAGCCGACGAACTCTCCCCCCATCACTTCCCACTTCTTGCCCAGCCCCGGCACTTTCTTGATGGCAAAACCGGCGGCTGCCAGGCCGCGGCGCACCCAACCTGTGGTGGTGAAGGTCCCCAGCGTGGTGCCGGGGCGTGACAGCCGTGCCAGTTGCGCGAACAGTTCCGGCGTCCACATGTCCGGGTTCTTCGCCGGGGCGAAACCGTCCAGAAACCAGGCGTCGATGGGCGCGTCGAGCTGGGGCAACTGTTCCAGCACGTCACCGACCAGCAGGGTGAGGGTGACCCGGCCCTGCTCGAAGCTGAACTGCTGGAAGCCCGGGTGCACGGCCACATACTGCGCCAGCAAGGGTTCGCTGAAGGGCGAAAGCTCCGGCCACAGCGCTGCAGCGCGGGCCAGGTCGGCGCGGCTCAGTGGGTACTTCTCGACACTGACGAAATGCAGCCGCGCCTCGGGGCGAGCCTTTTCTGCAAACAATTGCCAGGCACAGAAGAAGTTCATGCCGGTACCAAAGCCGGTCTCGCCGATCACCAGGCAGGCGTGCGGCGCAAGCTCGGCGAAGCGCCGGGCCAGGTGATTGCGTTCGAGGAAGACGTACACCGTCTCGTGCACGCCTTCGTTCTTCGAAAAGTAGACGTCGTCGTATTGCCGCGAGTGGGGGCGGCCCTGGTCGTCCCAGTCGATCTGGGCGTGCTGGGGGAGTGGGGTATCAGGCATGGTCGGTTCGGCTGGCAGTGAAGCGAAGATTTTATGCCATCTGCGTCGCCGACGCTGTATCCGCCGTGGTGAAGAGGGCGCAAGACTGGCGTGCAATCCGCTACTCTTGCTTATCCATCGAAGGAGTGAGCCATGTTCGAATCCGCGGAAATCGGTCACAGCATTGACAAGGAAACCTACGAGGCCGAATTGCCGGCCTTGCGCGAGGCGTTGCTGGAGGCCCAGTTCGAGCTCAAGCAGCAGGCGCGTTTTCCGGTCATCGTACTGATCAACGGTGTCGAGGGTGCTGGCAAGGGCGAAACGGTCAAGCTGCTCAACGAGTGGATGGACCCGCGGATGATCGATGTGCTCACCTTCGACCAGCAGACCGACGAAGAACTGGCGCGCCCACCCGCTTGGCGATACTGGCGTGCACTGCCGCCAAAAGGGCGAATGGGAGTGTTCTTCGGCAACTGGTACAGCCAGATGTTGCAGGGGCGGGTGCATGGTCGCTTCAAGGATGCGGTGCTCGACCAGGCCATCACCGGCGCTGAGCGCCTGGAACAGATGCTTTGCGACGAAGGTGCGCTGATCATCAAGTTCTGGTTTCACCTCTCCAAGAAACAGATGAAGACCCGGCTCAAGGTGCTGCGCGACGATCCGCTGCACAGTTGGCGCATCAGTCCGCTGGACTGGCAGCAGTCCGAGACCTACGACCGCTTCGTACGTTTCGGTGAGCGGGTTCTGCGCCGCACCAGCCGCGACTACGCGCCTTGGCATGTGATCGAGGGTGTCGATCCGCACTACCGTGCGCTGGCGGCCGGGCGCATTCTGCTCGAAAGCCTGAACGCGGCGCTGGCCAATGCGCCGAAGGGCAAGCACCAGGGCAATGTCGCGCCATTGGGGCGCAGTATCGATCAGTTGAGCTTGCTCGGCGCTCTGGATCTCACCCGGCGCCTCGACAAGCACGACTACCAGAAGCAGCTGGTCGCCGAGCAGGCACGCCTGGCCGGGCTGTTGCGGCACAAGCGCATGCGCGAGCACGCCCTTGTCGCGGTGTTCGAAGGTAACGATGCTGCGGGCAAGGGTGGGGCGATTCGCCGCGTGGCCGCCGCGCTGGACCCACGCCAGTACCGCATCGTGCCGATCGCTGCGCCCACCGAAGAGGAACGGGCCCAGCCCTACCTCTGGCGGTTCTGGCGGCATGTACCGGCGCGCGGCAAGTTCACCATCTTCGACCGCTCCTGGTACGGCAGGGTGCTGGTGGAGCGAGTCGAAGGATTCTGCACCCCGGCGGACTGGATGCGCGCCTATGGCGAGATCAATGATTTCGAGGAGCAGTTGAGCAACTCGGGCATCGTGGTCGTGAAGTTCTGGCTGGCAATCGACCAAGAGACACAGTTGCAGCGCTTCGAGGAACGTGAAGAGATCCCGTTCAAGCGCTACAAGATCACCGAGGAAGACTGGCGCAACCGCGACAAGTGGGATGTTTACGCCGAGGCGGTGGGTGACATGGTCGATCGTACCAGCTCCGAGATAGCCCCTTGGACGCTGGTGGAGGCCAACGACAAGCGCTGGGCGCGGGTCAAGGTGCTGCGCACCATCAACGATGCACTGGAAGCGGCGTTCGCCAGGCACAAGAAGTGACGCATCCCGTCCGCCGCGGGGCAGCCATGCCCCGCGGGAATGACCTGATGAATTCTTTTCCCGCCACTTTCTGCCAGCCCCATCTTTGCAGCCCTTAGACTTCAATCACCCCACTCAGGGCATTGATCGAGGACGCTATGCACATTTCTTCCGGACGCTGGGTCCATGGCCTGTTCCTGGCGCTGCTGACCGCGCTGCTGTGGGGCATTCTGCCGATCAAGCTCAAGCAGGTGCTGCAGGTGATGGATCCGATCACGGTCACCTGGTATCGGCTGCTGGTCTCCGGCGGCCTGCTGTTCGCCTGGCTGGCCGCCAACCGGCGCCTGCCGCCAGTCCAGCGGCTGGGGCGCAAGGGCTTGGGCCTGGTAGCGGTGGCCGTGTGTGGGCTGATGGGCAACTACGTGCTGTATCTGGTCGGTCTCAAACTGCTCAGCCCTGGTACTGCGCAGTTGGTGGTGCAACTGGGGCCGGTGCTGTTGCTGGTGGCCAGTGTGTTTGTGTTCAAAGAGCGTTTCAGCTTGGGCCAGGGTATCGGGTTGCTGGTGTTGCTGGCCGGTTTCGGGCTGTTCTTCAACCAGCGCCTGGACGAGCTGCTGACATCACTTGGGACCTATACCACCGGTGTACTGACGATCATCCTGGCCACCAGCATCTGGGTGTTCTATGCCCTGAGCCAGAAGCAGTTGCTGACGGTCTGGCATTCGCAGCAGGTAATGATGGTGATCTACCTGTGCTGCGCGGCGCTGCTGACGCCTTGGGCGCACCCGCTGGAGGCGCTGCAACTGACGGCTGTACAAGGCTGGTTGCTGCTGGCGTGCTGCCTGAACACGCTGGTCGCCTATGGCGCATTTGCCGAGGCTTTGGCGCATTGGGAAGCATCGCGGGTGAGTGCGACCTTGGCACTGACGCCGCTGGTCACCTTTATTGCGGTGGCGCTATCGGCCTGGGTGTGGCCTGAGTACGTGCATGCCGAACAGATCAATGCGCTGGGCTATGCCGGGGCGGTGACGGTGGTGGCAGGGTCGGCACTGGTGGCGCTGGGGCCTTCGCTGGTGGCGGGGTGGCGGGCGCGGCGGGCCAGGGTGGCAGAGGTTCGCTGATGATCGGCGGGGGCCTCTTCGCGGGCAAGCCCGCGAAGAGGCCCCTATCGTCTCAGGATCAGCCCTTGGCCCCCGGTGCCAGCATGTTTTCCGGGCGCACCCACTGATCGAACTGCTCGTTGGTCAGGTACTTGAGCTCCAGCGCTGCCTCGCGAAGGGTCTTGCCCTCGCTGTACGCCTTCTTGGCGATTTCCGCAGCCTTGTCGTAGCCGATGTGCGGGTTCAGCGCCGTCACCAGCATCAGCCCGCGCTCCAGGTGGGCGGCCATCTGTTCGGCGTCCGGCTCGATGCCGGCCACGCAGTGCTCCTGGAAGTTGCGGCAGCCATCGGCCAACAGTTCGATCGACTGCAGCAGGTTGTGGATGATCACCGGCTTGAAGACATTCAACTGCAAGTGCCCCTGGCTGGCCGCGAAGCCGATCGCCGCATCGTTGCCCAGTACCTGGCAGGCCAGCATCGACAGGGCTTCGCATTGGGTCGGATTGACCTTGCCCGGCATGATGGAGCTGCCTGGTTCGTTAGCCGGCAGGCGCACTTCGGCAAGCCCGGCACGCGGGCCGGAACCCAACAGGCGCAGGTCGTTGGCGATTTTCATCAAGGCCACGGCAAGAGTTTTGAGCGCGCCAGCCAGGCTGGTCAGTGGCTCATGGCCAGCGAGGGCGGCGAACTTGTTCGGTGCGGTGACGAACGGCAGGCCGGACAGCGCCGCAAGCTCGGCGGCAATGGCTTCGGCAAACCCGTGCGGGGCGTTGAGGCCGGTGCCCACTGCGGTGCCGCCCTGGGCCAGCTCGCAGACCGCCGGGAGGGTGGCGCGGATCGCCCGCTGGGCGTAGTCGAGCTGGGCTACGAAGGCCGAGATTTCCTGGCCGAAGGTGATGGGCGTGGCGTCCATCATGTGCGTGCGGCCAGTCTTGACCAGATTCGAGTGACGCGCCGACAGTTCTGCCAGGCTCGACGACAGCTCGGCGATGGCCGGCAGCAGTTTGTTGTGCACGGCCTGGGCGGCGGCGATGCTCATGGCAGTGGGGAAGCAGTCGTTGGAGCTCTGCGAGCGGTTGACGTGATCGTTCGGGTGGACCGGAACCTTGCCGCCACGGCCCTTGCCAGCCAGTTCGTTGGCGCGCCCGGCGATCACTTCGTTGACGTTCATGTTGCTCTGGGTGCCACTGCCGGTCTGCCAGACCACCAGCGGGAACTGATCGTCGTGTTCGCCGTCGAGCACTTCGTCGGCGGCTTGTTCGATCAGTCGGGCAATGTCGGCTGGCAGGTCGCCGTTGCGGTCGTTGACTCGTGCCGCGGCTTTCTTGACCAGCGCCAGGGCGTGGAGGACAGCCAGGGGCATGCGCTCCTTGCCGATGGCGAAGTTGATCAGCGAGCGCTGGGTTTGCGCACCCCAGTAGGCGTCCTCTGGAACTTCGACCGGGCCCAGGCTGTCTGTCTCGATACGGCTCATGCTGCGCTCACTCCTTTGTTCAGTCAGAAGTCGCAGTTTAGGCCCTGATCCACCCGGGCGGTCAATCGCTCGTCTTCCCACTTGAGCACAGTGCCCATCGCGGCGCAGAATGCTCTACTCTGAGGTATCCGCCTCACCCTCTCATGAAGGAATTGCAATGACCCGCCTCCGTGTCCTCTTTGCCGCCGTCGCCCTGGCCTGTGCCAGCGGCCAGGTCCTCGCCGCAACTGCCAGCCACAACGCCGCCGCCGAGAAGTTCCTGACCCTGGCCAATGCCGACAAGCTGGGCACCCCGGTGTACATGCAGGTCCAGCAGATGTTCGCCCAGCGCTTCGAGCAGACCAAGGCCCCGGCTGCGAAGAAATCCGTGCTCGACAGCTACCAGGCCAAGGCCAACGCCGCCTTGGACAATGCCATTGGCTGGAAGAAGCTCAAGCCGCAGATGGTTAACCTGTACACCGCGACCTTCACCGAGCAGGAGCTCAACGACCTGGTCAAGTTCTACGAGTCGCCGCTGGGCAAGAAAGTCCTGCGCGAAATGCCCAAGGTCACCCAGCAGTCGGCCCAGCTGACCCAGCAGAGCCTGGAGCCTGCAGTGCCGGTGGTGAACAAGCTGCTGGACGACATGACCAAGGAGCTGGACCCGAACGCTGGCAAGGCCGCCGCTCCGGCGAAGAAGTGAGCCTGAATCGATGAGCATGCAACAACGCATCGAGCAGCAACTGGCAGCGCTTGGCGATCAGCACCTGCAGGTGCTGAATGAAAGCCACATGCACAGTCGTGGGCAGGAGACGCACTACAAGGCGGTGCTGGTCAGCGAACAGTTCGCCGGCCTGAACAGCGTCAAGCGTCACCAGAAGGTCTACGCCACCATGGGCGAGCTGATGGGCGAGATTCATGCCCTGGCCATCCACACCTACACGCCCGAAGAATGGGCGCAGGTAGGGGCGGCGCCGGCCTCGCCGGTGTGTGCCGGCGGCGGGCACTGAAACCTGTCCGTCGTTCTGGTAGAATCCGCTTCATCCGGGGGCCGCTTTGCGGCCCCCGTGTTTTTTTGTCAAACCCGGTCCGCCCCTTACGAGGGCAACCACCTGGAGATACAGATTCATGTCCCAACCGATCGTCGTGGCGGCGCTCTATAAGTTCGTCACCCTCGAAGACTACCTCGACCTGCGCGAGCCATTGTTGAAAACCCTGCAGGACAACGACGTCAAAGGCACTTTGCTGCTGGCGCTCGAGGGTATCAATGGCACGGTCTCCGGTACCCGTGAAGGTATCGACGGCCTGCTGGCCTGGCTGCGCAACGACCCGCGCCTGGCGGATGTCGACCATAAAGAGTCGTACTGCGACGAGCAGCCGTTCTACCGCACCAAGGTCAAGCTCAAGAAAGAGATTGTCACCCTCGGCGTGCCGGGCGTCGACCCCAACAAGCAGGTCGGCACCTATGTCGAACCCAAGGACTGGAACGCGCTGATCAGCGACCCCGAAGTGCTGCTGATCGACACCCGCAATGACTATGAAGTGGCCATCGGCACCTTCAAGGGCGCCATCGATCCGAAGACCGAGACCTTCCGCGAGTTTCCCGACTACATCAAGGCCAACTTCGACCCGAGCAGACACAAGAAGGTCGCGATGTTCTGCACCGGCGGCATTCGCTGTGAAAAAGCGTCCAGCTACATGCTCGGTGAAGGCTTCGAGGAGGTCTATCATCTTAAGGGAGGGGTCCTGAAATACTTCGAGGAAGTGCCTCAGGAAGAAAGCCTCTGGGACGGCGACTGCTTCGTCTTCGACAACCGGGTCACGGTGCGTCACGACCTGTCCGAGGGCGAGTACGACCAGTGCCATGCCTGCCGCCATCCGATCAATGCGGATGACCGTGCGTCCGAGCATTATTCGCCCGGGGTGAGCTGCCCGCATTGCTGGGACACCCTGAGCGAGAAGACCCGGCGCAGCGCCATCGACCGCCAGAAGCAGATCGAGCTGGCCAAGGCGCGCAATTTGCCGCACCCGATCGGTTACAACTACAAAGCCGAGGCCTGATGCATGACCGCACGCCTGCTCTATGTGATGGACCCGATGTGTTCCTGGTGCTGGGGCTTCGCTCCCGTGGCCGAGGCGTTGATCGCCCAGGCGCGGGATGCCGGTGTGCCGACGCGCCTGGTGGTGGGTGGCCTGCGCAGCGGTAGCAGCGCGTTGGATAGCTCGACGCGCAAGTACATCCTCGAGCATTGGCAGGCGGTCGCCGAGGCCACCGGTCAAGCGTTTCGCTTCGAGGGCGCCATGCCTGACGGGTTCGTCTATGACACCGAGCCGGCCTGTCGCGCCTTGGTCACGGCGCGTGATCTCGATGCCGAGCGCGGTTGGGCGCTGCTCAAGCTGATCCAGGGCGCGTTCTACGCACAGGGCCTGGATGTCACCCGTGCCCCGCAACTGGTGGACCTGGCCGGGCAGGCAGGCTTCGACCGCGAACGGTTTTCTGCAGCGTTCGCAAGCGTCGAGACCCGCACGACCACGACAGCCGACTTTGCCTGGGTTCAGGACCTGGGTATCGCCGGCTTCCCGACCCTGCTGGCCGAGCGCAATGGTCAACTGGCCTTGCTGACCAACGGCTATCAGCCGCTCGATCGCCTGCAGCCGTTGCTGGGCCGCTGGCTGCAGCAGGCTGCCTGTGCTTGATCTGCCAGGGTCTAGCGACCCTGTCCCGGGGAAGCCCCCCGTTGCGCACGATCGTCTGAGCTGGGCGGAAATCCGCCGCCTGGCGCTGCACCACAAGAAGGCCTTGTGGACTGCCAACCTGGTTGCCGTGCTTGCCGCCCTCTGCAGCGTGCCGATTCCCTTGCTGCTGCCCTTGCTGGTCGATGAAGTGCTGCTGGGCCATGGCGACGCTGCCTTGAAATGGATGAACCAGTTCCTGCCTAGCCAGTGGCAGGTGGCAGCCGGTTATATCGGCTTGATGCTGGTTGCGACCCTCAGCCTGCGCTTGGCCTCGCTGGCCTTCGGTGTGATCCAGGCCAGGCAGTTCGCCGGGCTGGCCAAGGATATCGTGTACCGCTTGCGAATCCGCTTGATCGAGCGGCTCAAGCGGATCTCGCTCAAGGAGTATGAAAGCCTGGGCAGTGGCACGGTCACTACGCATCTGGTCACCGACCTGGATACCCTGGACAAGTTCGTCGGTGAAACCCTCAGCCGCTTCCTGGTGGCCATGCTGACGCTTACCGGCACTGCGGCGATCCTGATCTGGATGCACTGGAAGCTGGCGCTGCTGATCCTGCTGTTCAACCCGTTGGTGATCTATTTCACCGTGCAGTTGGGCAAGCGGGTCAAGCACCTGAAGAAGCTCGAGAACGACAGTACCGGGCGTTTTACCCAGGCGCTGAGCGAGACCCTCGACGCCATCCAGGAAATCCGCGCAAGCAACCGCCAGGGCTATTTCCTTGGGCGCCTGGGAGTACGTGCCCGGGAGGTACGCGACTATGCGGTGGCCTCGCAGTGGAAGAGTGACGCCAGTGGTCGGGCCAGCGGTCTGCTGTTCCAGTTCGGCATCGACATTTTCCGTGCTGCGGCGATGCTCACGGTGTTGTTCTCCGACCTGTCGATCGGGCAGATGCTGGCTGTGTTCAGCTACCTGTGGTTCATGATCGGCCCGGTGGAACAGTTGCTCAACCTGCAGTACGCCTATTACGCGGCCGGTGGTGCGCTGAGCCGGCTCAACGAGTTGCTGTCGCGAGAGGACGAGCCGCAGTATCCGGCCGCCTGTGATCCGTTCGCTGGGCACGCGACGGTGGGTATCGAGGTGCGCGACCTGCGCTTCGCCTATGCCGATGAGCCGGTACTCGATCACCTGGACCTGTCCATCGCTCCTGGCGAGAAGGTGGCCATCGTCGGTGCCAGCGGCGGCGGCAAGAGCACGCTGGTTCAGCTGCTGCTGGGGTTGTACAGCGCCCAGGCCGGGACCATTCGCTTTGGCGGTGCCAGCCTTCAGGAGATCGGCCTGGAGACCCTGCGCGAACATGTCGCGGTGGTGCTGCAGCATCCATCGTTGTTCAACGACAGTGTGCGCGCCAACCTGACCATGGGCCGCGAGTGCAGTGACGACGCCTGTTGGCAGGCGCTGCGCATTGCCCAGCTCGATGCCACCATCGCCGCGCTGCCGCAGGGATTGGACAGTGTGGTCGGGCGCTCTGGTGTGCGCCTGTCCGGGGGCCAGCGTCAACGCCTGGCGATTGCCCGCATGGTTCTGGCCGAGCCGAAGGTGGTGATTCTCGACGAGGCCACCTCGGCCCTCGATGCGGCTACCGAATACAACCTCCATCAGGCCCTGGCGCGCTTCCTCAGCGGCCGCACCACCCTGATCATTGCCCATCGCCTTTCCGCGGTGAAACAGGCTGATCGGGTTCTGGTATTCGACGGCGGTCATGTGGCCGAAGACGGCGGCCACCAGCAGCTCATCGCCGAAGGCGGGTTGTACGCCAAGCTGTATGGGCACCTGCAACAGTCCTGATCGGGCGGTGCATCAATAGGTGCAGTGGCTGCGACAAAAAGCTCCGCGCAGTTATGGCAAATGGCCTACGCTGTGCTTGTCTGGGTCGATTCGTGCCATATCCGCTCTGAGACAGGGACTACATGAAGGGAAATCGGACTCTCGAGGCGCCAAGGTTGCTGGGAATCATCTGGCCCTTCGTCGCAGTGGTGGTTTTCCAGGTGCTGTTGGGCAGCCTCAGTCTTTATTCGCTTTCGGCCATGCGCGCGTACGTGGCCGGCGAAAGCCTGTGGTCCAAGGCACAGAAAGACGCCATCTATTACCTCAATCTGTATGCCGAAAGCCAGGACGAACGCATCTTCCAGCGTTATCGCCAGGCCATTGCCATACCCCAGGGCGACCGTGAGCTACGGGTGGCTCTCGATCAGCCTATCCCGGACCTGGAGGCGGCGCGGCGCGGGATCTTGCAAGGTGGTAACCATCCGGACGACGTCAACCGGATCATCTGGTTCTACCGCAATTTTCGCCAGATCAGTTACATGCAGAAGGCCATCGGCTACTGGAACACCGGCGACGACTACCTGCGGCAACTGGACGGTCTGGCGCAGCAAATGCGCGATGCCTTCGTCCAGGGGGTGGCCACTGAACGCGAGGTGGCGGACTGGAAAGCGCGTATCGTTTCGATCAACGAGGGCGTGACGCCGGCCGCCAAGGCATTCAGCGATGCCTTGGGTGAAGGCTCGCGGGTGCTGCTCCGGGTGTTGATGGTCACCAACCTGCTCACGGCGTTGATTCTCATCGCCCTGGCCTGGCGCCGTTCTGCACGGTTGCTGTCCCAGCGCCAGGCGTTTGCCAGCGCTTTGCAGGTGGAGCGTGAGCGGGCACAGACCACCCTTGAGTCGATCGGCGATGCGGTGATCACCACCGATGTCGAGGGGTGCATCGTCTACATGAACCCTGCCGCGGAGCAGTTGACCCATTGGCAGGCTTCCCAGGCCCAGGGCTTGCCGCTGGCGGCGCTGTTCAGTCTGCTCGATGAGAATGCCGAGCGGGACAGCCTGACCCTGGTCGAGCAGGTGCTCAGCGGCAGCCTCAAGGGCGGCGCCGAGCATGCCCGGCTGATCCAGCGCCTGGATGGCAGTACGGTGTCGGTCAACCTGGTTGGATCGCCGATCCACACCGACGGCCAGATCAGCGGTATCGTGCTGGCCTTGCATGACATGACGCAGGAGCGGCAGTACATCGCCAACCTGTCCTGGCAGGCGACTCACGATGCCCTGACGGGCCTGGCCAACCGCCGCGAGTTCGAGTATCGCCTGGAGCAGGCGCTCAACACCTTGGCCCGTCAGTCGGGGCGCCATTCGCTGATGTTTCTCGACCTTGACCAGTTCAAGCTGGTCAACGATACCTGCGGACACGCTGCGGGCGATGAGTTGCTGCGCCATATCTGCGCTGTGCTGCAGGCAGGCCTGCGCGAAGGTGACACCCTGGCCCGGCTGGGCGGTGACGAATTCGGCGTGTTGCTGGAAAACTGCCCGCCCGACCAGGCCGAGCGGATTGCCGAGCACTTGCGCCAGACCGTGCAGAGCCTGCATTTCGTCTGGAAGGGACGACCCTTCGTCACCACCGTCAGTATTGGCCTGGTACACATTGCCCAGTCGCCCGGCACCCTTGAGGCCTCGCTGCGGGCAGCCGACATGGCTTGCTACATGGCCAAGGAGAAGGGGCGCAACCGTGTGCAGGTCTACCATGCCGACGACAGCGAGTTGTCGATGCGCTTTGGCGAGATGGCCTGGATCCAGCGCCTGCATGTCGCGCTCGAGGAAAACCGCTTCTGCTTGTATGCCCAGGAAATCGCCCCGCTCAAGCCTGACATGGGCGCCGGGCACATAGAGATTCTCCTGCGCCTGCATGACGAGAGCGGCCGGACCGTTCTGCCTGACAGCTTCATCCCTGCTGCCGAACGCTATGGCCTGATGACCGCACTCGATCGCTGGGTGGGCGCAATGTGTTTCAGGTGATCCGTCAGACGCTGGATGAAGGTTGCAGCCGGCCGCTGGCGATGTGCGCGATCAATCTGTCCGGTAGCAGCATTGGCGACGACAAATTCCTGGAGTACTTGCAGCGATCGTTCGCCGAGTACCAGATTCCTCCGCACATGATTTGTTTCGAAATAACCGAGACCAGCGCAATCGCCAATTTGGGAAGTGCTATTCGCTTCATCAACGAATTGAAAGGCTTGGGCTGCAAGTTCTCCCTCGACGATTTCTGCGCCGGGATGTCGTCATTCGCCTATTTGAAGCATTTACCCGTAGACTTCCTGAAGATCGACGGAAGTTTCGTCAAAGATATGCTCGACGATCCCATTAACAGGGCTATGGTGGAGGTGATCAACCATATCGGCCATGTCATGGGTAAGCGCACCATCGCCGAGTTCGTCGAAACGCCGATGATCGAGCAGGCGCTGCAGGAGATCGGCGTGGATTTCGCCCAGGGTTATCTGATCGAGCGGCCGCAGGTGTTCACCTGTGGCAGCCTCCAGCGACAACGGATTGCAGTAAGGCCCCTGTTGCACCGGGCGCCAGGGACCTTCCGCTGATACCAGTAGCCGTCCGGAAAATCACAGGGAATCAAGGAGCTGACAGTGATTGAAGCATTCGTTCGGATCGGTCCATTGATGGACGCCAAGAGCTATCCCGACTGGGCGCAGAAAATGATCGATGATTGCGCCGAGAGCAAGCGCAGGGTGGTCGAGCATGAGGTCTACCAGCGCCTGAGCGACGGCAAACTGAGCAAGAAGACCATCCGCCAGTACTTGATCGGTGGTTGGCCGGTGGTCGAACAGTTCTCGCTGTACATGGCCCACAACCTCACCAAGACCCGCTATGGCCGAAGCCAGGGCGAGGATATGGCGCGGCGTTGGTTGATACGCAATATCCGGGTCGAACTCAATCATGCCGACCATTGGGTCAAGTGGTGCAAGGCGCACGACATTACCCTGAAGGACTTGCAGGCCCAGGATGTTCCGCCTGAGCTGAACGGCTTGAATGATTGGTGCTGGCGTGTCTGTGCGACCGAGTCCCTGGCCATTGCGATGGCCGCGACCAACTATGCGATCGAAGGGGCGACGGGCGAGTGGTCGGCGAAGGTGTATCCCGACACGGACTATGCGCAGGCCTTCATCCAGCGAGGTGACAAGGAGTCCAAGGCGGCCATGAGGTGGCTGGATCTGCACGCCGAGTACGATGATGCTCACCCATGGGAGGCGCTGGAGATCATTTGCACGCTGGTGGGCGAGAACCCTTCCGAGGAATTGCAGGCGCAACTGCGCAAGGCAATCTGCAAGAGCTACGACTGCATGTACCTGTTCCTGGAGCGTTGCCTGGCAATGGAGCCTGTGCAGCGTCAGACCTTCAGCAAGCCGGTGTTGGCGGCTGGCTGATCAGGTGCCCGGCCTCATCGCGCGCTTGCCGAGATGAGGCTGGTGCAGTTGCCGGCGTTTATTGGGCGTTGAACGCCTGTCCGTTCACGCCGCTGCTGTCAGGGCCCATCAGGTACAGGTACACCGGCATGATGTCTTCGGGCAGTGGATTGTCCTGCGGGTTCTCGCTGGGATAGGCCAGCGCCCGCATCGCCGTGCGCGTGGCACCCGGGTTGATGCTGTTGGCGCGCACCGGCGCCACGCCTTCCAGTTCGTCGGCCAGGGTCTGCATCAGGCCTTCGGTGGCGAACTTCGACACGCCATAGGCGCCCCAGTAGGCCCGGCCCTTGCGCCCCACGCTCGACGAGGTGAACACCACCGAGGCGTCCTCGGACAACTTGAGCAGCGGCAGCAGTGTGCTGGTCAGCATGAAGGTCGCGTTGACGTTGATGTGCATCACGCGCATGAAGTTGTCGCCCGACAACTGCTCCAGCGGCGTACGCGGGCCGATGATCGACGCGTTGTTGAGCAGGCCGTCGAGGCGCCCGAACTGTTCTTCGACCATCACCGCCAGTTCGTCGTACTGATGGGGCAGGGCGGTTTCCAGGTTGAACGGAATCACCACGGGTTGTGGGTGTCCGGCAGCCTCGATCTGGTCGTAGACCTCGTTGAGGTTGGCCTCGGTCTTGCCCAGCAGCAGCACGGTGGCCCCCAGTGCTGCATAGGCCTTGGCGGCGGCAGCGCCGATGCCGCGGCCAGCGCCGGTGACAAGAATGACCCGACCCTTGAGCAGGTCGGGGCGGGCGATGTAGTCGAACATTGAGAATTCCCTGTTTTTATCCCTGTGTGTGCTGCCAGCCCTTACAGCTCAGCAGCCGCACAACGCACTGTCGATCACCTTGCGCAGGTCCAGCGGGTGGTCCACCACCACGTCGGCGCCCCAGTTGTTGGGGTTGTCCTCTGGATGAATATAGCCGTAGCGCACGGCTGCGGTACGGGTGCCGGCATCGCGGCCGGATTCGATATCACGCAGATCGTCGCCGACGAACAGTACGCTGGCCGGATCCAGGTCAAGCGTCTTGCAGGCGAGGATCAGCGGCTCGGGGTCGGGCTTGCTGTTCTTCACGTGATCGGGGCAGATCAGCAGCGCCGAGCGCTCGGCCAGGCCAAGCTGCTGCATGATTGGCTCGGCGAAGCGTACCGGCTTGTTGGTGACCACGCCCCACAGCAGGTTGCCTTTCTCGATGTCGTCCAGCAGTTCGGCCATGCCCTCGAACAGCTTGCTGTGCACCGCGCAGTCGCGCTGGTAGCGCTCGAGAAACTCCAGGCGCAGCGCTTCGAAGCCTTCGGCGTCAGGGCTCATGGCGAAAGTGGTGGCGACCATGGCCCGGGCGCCGCCGGAGATCACGCCGCGGATCAACTCGTCGTCCACGGCCGGCAGCCCGCGTTCTGCGAGCATGGCCTGGCAGATGGCGATGAAGTCTGGCGCGGTGTCCAGCAGGGTACCGTCCATGTCGAAGAGTACTGCTCGCAGGCGCATGCTCATTCCTCGCGCAGGGTCTGGATCATGTAGTTGACATCGACGTCGCTGGCCAGCTTGTAGTGCTTGGTCAGCGGATTGTAGGTGAGGCCGATGATGTCCTTCACTTCGAGTCCGGCAAAACGGCTCCAGGCGCCGAGCTCCGATGGCCGGATGAATTTCTTGAAGTCATGGGTGCCACGCGGCAGCATCTTGAGGATGTACTCGGCGCCGATGATCGCCAGCAGGTAGGCTTTGGGGTTGCGGTTGATGGTGGAGAAGAACACCTGGCCGCCGGGCTTGACCAGGCGATGGCAGGCGCGGATCACCGAGGAGGGGTCGGGTACGTGTTCGAGCATTTCCAGGCACGTGACCACGTCGAACTGGCCAGGCAGCTCTTCTGCGAGCGCTTCGGCGGTGATTTGCCGGTACTCGACCTCGACCCCCGATTCCAGCTGGTGCAGGCGCGCCACGGCCAGTGGTGCTTCGCCCATGTCGATACCGGTCACGGTGGCGCCGCGCTGGGCCATTGCCTCGCTGAGGATGCCGCCGCCGCAGCCGACGTCCAGTACCTTCTTGCCGGCGAGGCTGGCGCGCTCGTCGATCCAGTTGACCCGCAGCGGGTTGATCTCGTGCAGGGGCTTGAACTCGCTCTCGCGGTCCCACCAGCGGTGAGCCAGGGCCTCGAACTTGGCGATTTCGGCGCGGTCGACGTTGCTCATTGAACAGATCCTCTGAAAACTTCGATAAAAGGTGTCTCAGGCGGCAGCCGCAGCTGCCGGCCGGTCATTCTTTGCCAGCGCGAATGCGCGCTCCCCAGGTGCGGGCGGTGTCGATCAGTGCGGCTTCATCCATCTGGGTCAGGCGCCTGTCGTCGAGCAGGTGGTGGCCCGCGACCCAGACGTGGCGCACGCAGTCGCGGCCGGTGGCGTAGATCAGTTGCGAAACCGGGTCATGCACCGGTTGCTGGGCTAGGCCCGAGAGGTCGAAGGCGGTGATGTCCGCAGCCTTGCCCACCTCCAGCGAGCCGATGCTGGCCTCCAGCCCCAGGGCGCGGGCGCCGTTGAGCGTGGCCATGCGCAGGGCGCGGTGGGCGTCCAGGGCCGTGGCCGAACCTGCGACGGCCTTGGCCAGCAATGCTGCGGTCCGGGTTTCGCCAAGCAGGTCGAGGTCGTTGTTGCTGGCGGCGCCGTCGGTGCCTACGGCGACGTTGACCCCGGCCTGCCACAAGCGTTCGACCGGGCAGAAGCCGCTGGCCAGCTTGAGGTTGGATTCCGGGCAGTGCACCACGCTGGTGTTGCTTTCTACCAACAGGGCAAGGTCGTCGTCGCTGATCTGGGTCATGTGCACGGCTTGCAGGCGCGGACCCAGCAGGCCGAGGCGCGCCAGGCGTGCCAGTGGGCGTTCGCCGTGCTCGGCCACGGCCCGCTCGACCTCGCCGGCGGTCTCGTGGATGTGCATGTGCAGCGGCGCGTCGAGCTGGTCGGCGATGACCCGGATCTTCTCCAGATTCTCGTCATTGACTGTATACGGGGCATGGGGGCCGAGGGCGACACTGATGCGCGGGTGATGGCGCAGGTCGCCGAACAGCTCGATGGCCAGGTGCAGGGCCTCGTCGGTGGTGCGCGCACCGGGGATGGGGAAGTCCAGCAACGGCACGGCCACCTGGGCGCGGATGCCGCTGCGGTGCACGCGGTCACAGGCTTCGCGGGGGAAAAAGTACATGTCGGCAAAGCAGGTGATGCCACCCTTGAGCTGCTCGGCGATCGCCAGGTCGGTGCCGTCGCGCACGAAGGCTTCGTCGACCCAGCGTCCCTCGGCCGGCCAGATGTGCTCCTGCAGCCAGGTCATCAGCGGCAGGTCGTCGGCCAGGCCGCGGAACAGGGTCATGGCGGCGTGCCCGTGGGCGTTGACCAGCCCCGGAGTGAGCACGCAGTCGGGCAGCTCGCGCACCTCGCGTGCCTGTGGTGCCCGCTCGCGGGGGCCGATCCAGGCAATCAGCCCGTCCCGGATACCCAGGGCGTGCCCTTCGAGCGCCACGCCGGCCGGCTCCACGGGCACCAGCCAGCGGGGTGCGAGCAGCAGGTCGAGCGGCGAAGAGGCTGAAAGCATAGGCAGGCTACCGGGTTCCGTTAAATGGAACGCGCAGTATACCCGAGCGCCTGCGCCCGAGGCTCGCTATAATCGTCCGCTTTTGATCAGTGAATTGCGGGGAGAGGCGATGCGCGAGCGACTTTTGGCGGCGGAGAAGGTGACCAGCATCCAGTGGCGTGATGGCACCCTGCATCTGCTCGACCAGCGTCTGCTACCGACCCGCGAGCACTGGCTGACCTGCGTCGATGTGGCCTCCGTGGTCCAGGCGATCCGTGGCATGGCGGTGCGGGGTGCGGCTGCCATAGGCATCAGTGCTGCCTATGGGCTGGTGCTTGCGCTGCGTCAACGCCTGGCCGAGGACGATGACTGGGAGCAGGCGCTGGAAGAAGACTTCCTCGAACTGGCCGAGGCGCGCCCGACTGCTGCCAACCTGTTCTGGGCACTCAACCGCATGCGCGAGCGCCTGCAGCGGTTGCGCCCCGACGAGGACGTGCTCGCAGCCATGGAGGCTGAAGCTGTGGCGATCCACGACAGCGATCGCGAAGCCAACCTGACCATGGCGCAGAGCGGCATCGAGCAGATCCGTCGCCACCAGGGCAGCGAGCAGACCTTGCTGACCTACGGCAATGCCGGTGCGTTGGCCAGCGGTGGTTTCGGCACTGCGTTGGGGGTGATCCACGCTGCCTATCTGGAGGGCATGGTCGAGCGCGTCTATGCCGCAGAAACCCGCCCATGGTTGCACGGATCGCGCCTGACGGCCTGGGAACTGTCCCATGAGGGGATACCGGTCACGTTGTGTGCAGACTCGGCGCTGGCGCACCTGATGAAGACCAAGGGCATCACCTGGGTTGTGGTCGGTGCCGATTGCATCGCGGCCAATGGCGACATGGCGAGCAAGATCGGCACATATCAGCTGGCGGTCTCTGCCATGCACCACGGCGTACGTTTCATGGTGGTGGCATCGAGTACCAGCATTGACCTCAACCTCGCCAGCGGTGATGACATCCCTCTCGAAGAGCGCGAGGCCGACGAGTTGCTGGACGTGGCCGGGAAGCGGGTTGCTGCGGATGTCGAGGTGTTCAACACTGTTTTCGATGTGACCCCTGCGGATCTGATCGACGTGATCGTGACCGAAAAGGGTATTGTCGAGCGCCCGGACGCTGCAAAAATCGCCCAGTTGATGTGTCGCAAGCGCTTGCATTGAGTGTTTTCGCGAGGGGGATGGCGGTCGGGACTTTCCGCTTCAGTGGCATCCTGCCCCATCTCCCACCCGCCAACCCTTTGTGATACCATCCGACAGTTTCCAAGGCCGCTCTTTTCCGCGGCCTTCATTGCGCAGATCCTGGGCACAACTCATTGATTTGTCGTATGTCGTCGCACTGTCGAACGCTGCGGCGACGAGCTTCGTTCGTCCACCGATGGATATGGCGAAGTTTCACCAGAAAAAGGAATCAGGCTTCTCATGGGCGAACTGGCCAAAGAAATCCTCCCGGTCAATATCGAAGACGAACTGAGACAGTCCTACCTCGACTACGCGATGAGCGTGATTGTCGGGCGAGCGCTGCCCGATGCGCGTGACGGCTTGAAGCCTGTGCATCGCCGCGTCCTGTACGCGATGAGCGAGCTGGGCAACGACTGGAACAAGCCGTACAAGAAGTCCGCCCGTGTGGTCGGTGACGTCATCGGTAAATACCACCCGCACGGCGATATTGCTGTGTACGACACCATCGTGCGCATGGCGCAGCCGTTCTCGCTGCGCTATCTGCTGGTCGATGGCCAGGGCAACTTCGGTTCGGTGGACGGCGACAACGCCGCGGCCATGCGATACACCGAAGTGCGAATGACCAAGCTGGCTCACGAGCTGCTGGCCGACCTGCACAAGGAAACGGTCGACTGGGTGCCCAACTACGACGGCACCGAGCAGATCCCGGCTGTCATGCCGACCAAGATCCCCAACTTGCTGGTCAACGGCTCCAGCGGTATCGCCGTGGGCATGGCGACCAACATTCCGCCGCACAACCTGGGCGAGGTCATCGATGGCTGCCTGGCGCTGATCGACAACCCCGAGGTCACCGTCGATGAGCTGATGCAGTTCATCCCAGGCCCGGACTTCCCGACTGCCGGCATCATCAACGGTCGCCAGGGCATCATCGAGGCCTATCGCACCGGTCGTGGCCGCATCTACATGCGTGCCCGTTCCGAGATCGAAGACATCGACAAGGTCGGTGGCCGTCAGCAGATCGTCGTCACCGAGCTGCCGTACCAACTGAACAAGGCGCGTCTGATCGAAAAGATCGCCGAGCTGGTCAAAGAGAAGAAGATCGAAGGCATCACCGAGCTGCGCGACGAGTCCGACAAGGACGGCATGCGCATCGTCATCGAGCTGCGTCGCGGCGAGGTGCCGGAGGTGGTGCTCAACAACCTCTATCAGCAGACCCAACTGCAGAGCGTGTTCGGTATCAACGTCGTCGCGCTGATCGACGGTCGTCCTCGGTTGCTGAACCTGAAAGACCTGCTCGAGGCCTTCGTTCGTCACCGTCGCGAAGTGGTCACCCGTCGCACCGTGTTCGAATTGCGCAAGGCGCGCGAGCGTGGGCACATCCTCGAAGGTCAGGCCGTCGCGCTGTCCAACATCGATCCGGTCATTGCCCTGATCAAGGCCTCGCCGACGCCGTCGGAAGCCAAGGAAGCCCTGATCGGCACGCCGTGGGAATCCAGTGCCGTGCAGGTTATGGTCGAGCGCGCCGGCGCCGACTCCTGCCGTCCGGAAGACCTGCCGGAGCAGTATGGCCTGCGTGATGGCAAGTACTGGCTGTCGCCTGAACAGGCCCAGGCCATTCTCGACCTGCGTCTGCACCGTCTGACTGGCCTGGAGCACGAGAAGCTGCTGGCCGAGTACCAGGAGATCCTTGAGCAGATCGGCGAGTTGATCCGCATCCTCAACAGCGCCCAGCGCCTGATGGAAGTGATCCGCGAAGAGCTCGAAGCGATCCGCGCCGAGTACGGCGATGCCCGTCGTACCCAGATCCTCGATGCCCGTCACGACCTCAACTACGGCGACATGATCCCCGAAGAAGAGCGTGTGGTGACCATCTCCCATGGTGGCTATGCCAAGACCCAGCCGTTGTCCGCTTACCAGGCCCAGCGCCGTGGCGGCAAGGGCAAGTCGGCCACCGGCGTGAAGGACGAGGACTACATCGAACACCTGCTGGTCGCCAACAGCCACGCCACGCTGCTGCTGTTCTCCAGCAAGGGCAAGGTGTACTGGCTCAAGACCTACGACATCCCTGAAGCCTCCCGCGCCGCGCGTGGGCGCCCGATGGTCAACCTGCTGCCGCTGGAAGACGGCGAGCGCATCACCGCGATGCTGCAGATCGATCTCGAAGCCCTGCAGCAGAGCGCCGACCTCGACGAAGAGATCGACGAGGCGGAAGACGCGGTGCTCGAAGGCGAAGTGATCGAGCCGGAAGAGATCGACGAAGAAGACGGCGATACGCCGGAGTTGGTCGCCGAGCCTACCGGCGCCTACATCTTCATGGCGACCGCTTCCGGCACCGTCAAGAAGACCCCGCTGGTGCAGTTCGCTCGCCCGCGCTCCAACGGCCTGATCGCGCTCAAGCTGAAGGAAGGTGACACCCTGATCGCTGCTGCGATCACCGATGGCGCGAAAGAAGTCATGATGTTCTCCAACGCCGGCAAGGTGATTCGCTTCGCCGAGAGCGTGGTTCGCGAGATGGGCCGTACCGCGCGCGGTGTGCGTGGGATGAGGCTGGGTAAGGGGCAGGAAGTGATTTCCATGCTGATCCCCGAGTCCGGCGCACAGATCCTCACCGCCTCCGAGCGTGGCTTCGGCAAGCGTACTCCGCTGTCCAAGTTCCCGCGTCGTGGTCGTGGTGGGCAAGGTGTGATCGCCATGGGCACCAAGGGGCGCAACGGTTTGCTGATCGGTGCTATCCAGGTTCAGGAAGGCGAGGAGATCATGTTGATTTCCGATCAGGGTACGCTGGTGCGTACACGGGTTGGCGAGGTCTCCAGTCTGAGCCGTAACACCCAGGGTGTGACGCTGATCAAACTGGCCAGCGACGAGACGCTGGTGGGGCTGGAACGTATCCAGGAACCGTCCGAGGACGAGCTCGACGACATCGTCGAGGCGGACGAGGAGGGCGTCGACAACGACGCGCTGGACACGGCTGGCGAAGACGCCGCAGGCACCGAAGAGGCGCCGCAGGACTAAGCCAGTGCACTACCCGAACGGGGCGACCAAGGTCGCCCCGTTTGACTGATTAGCGACGGCAACGTCTGGTTTTTGTGGGAGCGGGCTTGCCCGCGAAGCAGGCGGTGCGATGTATGGCGCCGGCTTCGCCGGTGTTCGCGGGCAAGCCCGCTCCCACAGGATTACCGCTGAACCAGCTGGTTAGATTTTGTTCTATTAGAGCGAGAGTGGATGTGAGCAAACGAGCCTTTAACTTCTGCGCAGGCCCTGCCGCGCTTCCCGACGCTGTGCTGCAGCGTGCTCAGGCCGAAATGCTGGACTGGCGCGGCAAGGGCTTGTCAGTGATGGAAATGAGCCACCGCAGCGATGACTACGTGGCGATCGCTGAAAAGGCCGAGCAAGACCTGCGTGATCTGCTGACCATTCCCTCGAACTACAAGGTGCTGTTCCTGCAGGGCGGTGCCAGCCAGCAGTTCGCCGAGATCCCGCTGAACCTGCTGCCGGAAAACGCCACCGCCGACTACATCGAGACCGGTATCTGGTCGAAGAAGGCCATCGAGGAAGGGCGCCGTTTCGGCAACATCAACGTTGCCGCCAGCGCCAAGCCCTACGACTACCTGGCCATTCCTGGCCAGAACGAGTGGAAGCTGACCCCAGGGGCTGCATACGTTCACTACGCCTCCAACGAAACCATCGGCGGCCTGCAGTTCGACTGGGTGCCTGAAACCGGTGATGTTCCGCTGGTGGTCGACATGTCGTCCGACATCCTCTCGCGCCCGATCGACGTGTCGCAGTACGGCCTGATCTACGCCGGTGCGCAAAAGAACATCGGCCCGAGCGGCCTGGTGGTGGTCATCGTGCGCGAAGACCTGCTCGGTCGCGCGCGCAGCACGTGCCCGACCATGCTCGACTACAAGATCTCGGCCGATAATGGTTCGATGTACAACACCCCGGCTACCTACTCCTGGTACCTGTCGGGTCTGGTGTTCGAGTGGCTCAAGGAGCAGGGCGGCGTCGAGGCCATGGAGCAGCGCAACCGCTCCAAGAAAGAACGCCTCTACGGCTTTATCGACGCCAGCGAGTTCTACACCAACCCGATCAGCCACAACGCCCGCTCTTGGATGAACGTGCCGTTCCGTCTCGCCGACGAGCGCCTGGACAAGGCATTCCTCGCCGGTGCCGACGCCCGCGGCCTGCTCAATCTCAAGGGCCATCGTTCGGTCGGTGGCATGCGTGCCTCGATCTACAACGCGCTGGGGCTGGATGCGGTGGAAGCCCTGGTGGCCTACATGGCCGAATTCGAGAAGGAGCACGGCTGATGTCCGAACAGGAACTCAAGGCCCTGCGCGTTCGCATCGACAGTCTTGACGAGAAAATCCTCGAGCTGATCAGTGATCGTGCCCGCTGCGCCGAAGAAGTGGCGCGGGTCAAGACCGCTTCGCTCGCCGAAGGCGAGAAGCCGGTGTTCTACCGTCCCGAGCGTGAGGCTGCAGTGCTCAAGCGCGTCATGGAGCGCAACAAGGGGCCGTTGGGTAACGAGGAGATGGCGCGTCTGTTCCGCGAAATCATGTCGTCGTGCCTGGCCCTGGAAGAGCCGTTGAAGATTGCCTACCTCGGCCCCGAGGGCACCTTCACCCAGGCTGCGGCCATGAAGCATTTCGGTCATGCGGTGATCAGCCGTCCGATGGCGGCCATCGATGAAGTGTTCCGCGAAGTGGCGGCCGGCGCGGTCAACTTCGGCGTGGTGCCGGTGGAAAACTCCACCGAAGGCGCGGTCAGCCACACGCTGGACAGCTTCCTCGAGCACGACATGGTGATCTGTGGCGAGGTCGAGCTGCGCATCCACCACCACCTGCTGGTGGGCGAAAACACCAAGACCGACAGCATCACCCGTATCTACTCGCACGCCCAGTCGCTGGCCCAGTGCCGCAAGTGGCTGGACGCGCACTACCCGAACGTCGAACGCGTGGCGGTCTCGAGCAATGCCGAGGCGGCCAAACGGGTCAAGGGCGAGTGGAATTCGGCGGCGATCGCCGGTGACATGGCAGCCAATCTGTATGGTTTGACCCGTCTGGCAGAGAAGATCGAAGACCGTCCGGACAACTCCACGCGCTTCCTGATGATCGGTAACCAGGAAGTGCCGCCAACCGGCGACGACAAGACCTCGATCATCGTTTCGATGAGCAACAAGCCAGGGGCGCTGCATGAGCTGCTGGTGCCATTCCACGATAACGGCATCGACCTGACCCGCATCGAGACCCGCCCGTCGCGCAGCGGCAAGTGGACCTACGTGTTCTTCATCGACTTCGTTGGCCACCACCGCGATCCGTTGATCAAGGCGGTGCTGGAGAAGATCAGCCAGGAAGCCGTGGCGTTGAAGGTGCTGGGGTCTTATCCGAAGGCGGTGCTCTGAATTTATTGTTGCCCGTGGGTGGGGTGCTTTTCGCTCCACCGCAGCCCTGCTGCTTCCCACCCCATCTGTAGGCTGTAATTTGGCACATGTTGCTGTTCTGAACAGGGTTCGCACTCGTGGTTAATGCTGTAAACAAACCCGCACCGCTCATCAATCGCCTGGTCGTCGTCGGCCTCGGCCTGATCGGTGGTTCCTTCGCCAAGGGTCTGCGTGAAAGCGGCCTGTGCCGTGAAGTGGTCGGTGTCGACCTGGATGCCCAGTCGCGCAAGCAGGCTGTCGCCCTCGGCGTGGTCGACCGCTGCGAAGAGGATCTGGCCGTCGCCTGTGTCGGTGCCGACGTGATCCAGCTGGCGGTGCCGATCCTGGCCATGGAAAAGCTTCTGGCCCGCCTGGCGTCGCTCGACCTGGGGGCAGCGGTGATCACCGATGTCGGCAGCGCCAAGGGCAATGTGGTGCGTGCCGCGCGGGCCGTGTTCGGCGAGCGTCTGGCGCGTTTCGTGCCCGGCCATCCGATCGCAGGGTCCGAGCAGAGCGGTGTGGAGGCTTCCAATGCCGCACTGTTTCGTCGCCACAAGGTGATCCTCACGCCGCTCGCCGAAACCGATCCGGCAGCCCTGGCCTTGGTCGATCGCCTGTGGCGCGCGCTGGAGGCCGATGTCGAGCACATGCCGGTCGAGCGTCATGACGAAGTCCTGGCGGCCACCAGCCACCTTCCGCACCTGCTGGCGTTCGGCCTGGTGGATTCGCTGGCCAAACGCAATGAAAACCTCGACATCTTCCGGTACGCTGCGGGAGGGTTCCGCGATTTCACGAGAATCGCCGGCAGCGACCCGATCATGTGGCATGACATCTTCCTCGCCAATCGCGACGCTGTCCTGCGCACGCTGGATACATTTCGCAGCGATCTCGACGCCTTGCGCGACGCGGTCGATGCAGGGGACGGGCACCAGTTGCTGGGTGTGTTCACCCGCGCTCGGGTCGCCCGCGAGCATTTCAGTAAAATCCTGGCCCGCCGGGCCTATGTGGACGCTATGAACGCCAACGACCTGATCTTCCTGGCCCAACCTGGTGGCCGCGTGTCCGGACGGATTCGCGTACCGGGCGACAAATCGATTTCTCACCGCTCGATCATGCTCGGCTCGCTGGCCGAGGGCACCACTGAAGTCGAAGGCTTCCTCGAGGGCGAAGATGCCTTGGCGACCTTGCAAGCCTTCCGCGACATGGGTGTCGTCATCGAGGGGCCGCACCACGGCCGCGTCACCATTCATGGTGTCGGCCTGCACGGCCTGAAGCCGCCACCTGGTCCGATCTACCTGGGTAACTCCGGGACCTCGATGCGCCTGCTGTCGGGCCTGCTGGCCGCACAGCCGTTCGACGTGACCATGACCGGTGACGCTTCGCTGTCCAAGCGTCCGATGAACCGCGTGGCCAATCCGTTGCGCGAGATGGGCGCCGTGGTCGAGACCGGCCCCGAGGGGCGCCCACCGCTGACCATTCGCGGTGGCCAGAAGCTCAAGGCGCTGAACTACACCCTGCCGATGGCCAGTGCCCAGGTTAAGTCCTGCCTGCTGCTGGCTGGCCTGTACGCCGAAGGCACTACCACCGTCACCGAGCCGGCACCGACCCGCGATCACACCGAGCGCATGCTGCGCGGCTTCGGCTACAGCGTGCAGAGCAATGGTCCTGTCGCCTCGCTACAGTCCGGCGGCAAGCTGACTGCCACTCGGATCGAAGTGCCAGCCGATATCTCGTCCTCGGCCTTCTTCCTGGTCGCAGCGTCCATCGCCGAAGGTTCGGAACTGGTGCTGGAGCACGTCGGCATCAACCCGACCCGCACCGGCGTAATCGACATCCTGCGCCTGATGGGGGGGGACATCACCCTGGAGAACCAGCGTGAAGTTGGTGGCGAGCCTGTCGCCGACTTGCGCGTGCGTGGCGCGAAACTCAAGGGTATCGAGATTCCGGAAGAGCTGGTGCCGCTGGCCATTGACGAATTCCCAGTGCTCTTCGTCGCTGCGGCCTGCGCCGAGGGGCGTACCGTGCTGCGTGGCGCCGAGGAGCTGCGAGTCAAGGAGTCGGACCGTATCCAGGTCATGGCTGATGGCCTGATCGCCCTGGGCGTGAAGTGCGAGCCGACCCCGGACGGCATCATCATCGACGGCGGCCAGATTGGTGGCGGTGAGGTCCACGGTCACGGTGATCACCGGATCTCCATGGCCTTCAGCATTGCCTCGCTGCGTGCCAGCGCGCCGATCCGCATTCACGACTGCGCCAACGTTGCCACCTCCTTCCCCAACTTCCTGGCGCTTTGTGCCGAAGTCGGCATCCGCGTGGCGCAAGAGGGCAAGTCGTGAATTCGCAGGCGCCGGTCATCACCATCGACGGGCCGAGCGGTTCGGGCAAGGGCACGGTCGCTGGCCTGCTGGCACGCGAGCTTGGCTGGCGGCTGCTGGACTCCGGGGCGTTGTATCGCCTGCTGGCGTTCAATGCCTCGAATCATGGCGTCGACCTGACCAACGAAGAGTTGCTCAAGGCGCTTGCCGCCCACCTGGACGTGCAGTTCATCGCTGCCGAGCCGGGCAAGCTGCAGCAGATCATTCTCGAAGGTGAGGATGTGAGCAATGTGATCCGTACCGAAACGGTAGGGGCGGGCGCCTCGATGGTCGCTTCTCTGCCAGCGGTGCGCGAGGCGCTGCTGCAGCGCCAGCGCGCCTTCCGCGAGGCGCCGGGTTTGATCGCCGACGGTCGTGACATGGGCACCGTGGTGTTTCCCGATGCGCCACTGAAGGTGTTTCTCACTGCCAGTGCCGAGGAACGCGCCCGCCGCCGTTACCTGCAGTTGAAGGGCAAAGGCGAAGATGTTAGTCTGTCGAGTCTGCTAGATGAGATTCGTGCGCGCGATGAGCGCGACACCCAGCGCGCAGTGGCCCCGCTCAAGCCGGCGGCCGATGCAATCCAGCTGGACTCTACCGAGTTGTCCATCGAGCAGGTGCTGCAACGGATCAGAAGCGAGCTCGCATTGCGCGACCTGCTCTGATCGCCAGGAAAGCAGGCAGGGGCACCAGTCAACGTCCTGCCCGCTTTCCTTTACTTAAACGAAACCCACATTGTCTGGAATGTGGCGATGGGCGTCTGTCTCGCCCGAATTTACAGGAATTAAAATGAGCGAAAGCTTTGCAGAACTCTTTGAAGAAAGCCTGAAAACCCTCAATCTTCAGCCGGGCGCAATCATCACCGGTATCGTTGTCGACATCGACGGCGACTGGGTTACCGTTCACGCTGGTCTGAAGTCCGAGGGCGTCATCCCGCTCGAGCAGTTCTACAACGAAGCTGGCGAGCTGACCATCAAGGTCGGTGACGAAGTTCACGTTGCGCTGGACGCGGTCGAAGACGGCTTTGGCGAAACCAAGCTGTCCCGTGAAAAAGCCAAGCGCGCCGAGTGCTGGATTGTTCTGGAAGCTGCTTTCGCTGCCGAAGAAGTGGTCAAGGGCGTTATCAACGGTAAGGTTAAGGGCGGCTTCACTGTCGACGTTAACGGCATCCGTGCGTTCCTGCCGGGCTCCCTGGTTGATGTCCGCCCAGTGCGCGACACCACCCACCTGGAAGGCAAAGAGCTGGAATTCAAGGTCATCAAGCTGGACCAGAAGCGCAACAACGTTGTCGTTTCCCGTCGCAGCGTGCTGGAAGCCGAGAACAGCGCCGAGCGCGAAGCCCTGCTGGAAACCCTGCAGGAAGGCCAGCAGGTCAAAGGTATCGTCAAGAACCTCACCGACTACGGCGCCTTCGTGGACCTGGGCGGCATCGACGGCCTGCTGCACATCACCGACATGGCCTGGAAGCGCATCAAGCACCCGTCGGAAATCGTCAACGTTGGTGACGAAGTCGACGTTCGCGTTCTGAAGTTCGACCGTGAGCGCAACCGCGTTTCGCTGGGTCTGAAGCAGATGGGCGAAGATCCGTGGGTTGCTATCACTTCCCGCTACCCAGAAGGTACTCGTGTTACCGCTCGCGTCACCAACCTGACCGACTACGGCTGCTTCGCCGAGCTGGAAGAGGGTGTCGAAGGTCTGGTACACGTTTCCGAAATGGACTGGACCAACAAGAACATCCACCCGTCGAAAGTCGTTCAGGTTGGCGACGAAGTGGAAGTCATGGTTCTGGACATCGACGAAGAGCGTCGTCGTATCTCCCTGGGTATCAAGCAGTGCAAATCCAACCCATGGGAAGACTTCTCCGGCCAGTTCAACAAGGGTGACAAGATCACCGGTACCATCAAGTCGATCACCGACTTCGGTATCTTCATCGGCCTGGACGGCGGCATCGACGGTCTGGTTCACCTGTCCGACATTTCCTGGAACGAAACCGGCGAAGAAGCCGTACGTCGTTTCAAGAAGGGCGACGAGCTGGAAACCGTCATCCTGTCGGTTGACCCGGAGCGCGAGCGCATCTCCCTGGGCATCAAGCAGCTGGAAGACGATCCGTTCTCCAACTTCGTTGCTGTCAACGACAAGGGTGCAATCGTCAAGGGCATCGTGAAGGAAGTTGACGCCAAGGGCGCCATCGTCACTCTGGCCGACGACATCGAAGCTACTCTGAAAGCTTCCGAAATCAGCCGTGACCGCGTTGAAGACGCGCGTAACGTCCTGAAGGAAGGCGAAGAGATCGAAGCCAAGATCATCAGCGTTGACCGCAAGTCCCGCGTCATCAGCCTGTCCATCAAGTCGAAGGACGACGCTGAAGAGCGCGAAGCTATCCAGAGCCTGAAAAACACCGCTCCGGAAGCTGCTGCCGATACCACCATGGCTGCGCTGCTGCGCGAAGCAATGGCCAAGCAGAACTGAGTTCTGTTTGATTGGTAAAAAAAGGGGTGGCCTTCGGGCCGCCCCTTTTTTTGTCCGTTTGTCCCGTCCTGCATGTGGTTTGCATCTCTCATCCGATGAGTCAGAGGGCCCAGTTCTCCGAGGCGGCCGTGGACGTTCTGAAAAATGAATGCGTTTTAAGGCCTGCCAGACCTGTCTGGGCAGGTGTCTAAGCACAGGCTCGCGCTACTGGGTTATTGAGTTGTCGTGTGAGGTGTCTGCATTGGTGCTGACGCCCATGCTGCCAGTTTTGCCGTCGACAAGGGTGAATATCACGGCATATCGACTGAGGTCAGCTTCGTTTCGCTGGAAGCGGACGGCGACCTGCTTACCTTCCCAAGTGATGGTTTTTGTCTCGTAGGTTGAGCCTGAGCTCAGCCTTATGGTGCGGACCAAGCTTGATCCTGGCTGTCCAAGGGTGTCTATCAGGAAGTCGTCTACCATCGCAAGGCTGCTGGCTCTTCCTGTCAGCATCAATTGACTGATCTGGTTGTTCTGGATGCTGGCGAAGAGCTGGTAGCCTGGGCTGATTGGGATGTAGGGAAGTCCGCGGATTTCGTATCGGTTGGAATCTGCGGTATTGGTCCAGCAAAGGGGGCGTTGTCGTGGTGGGTTTTTCGCGCACTCCGGAAGCTGGGCCTTGAAATCACCATGCAGGGGAACCCCCATGAACTCCGAGGGTTCTGCCTCCCAGGTCTGAGCCTGCCGAGCATCTTGAGCAAATGCCCCCATGCTGGTGATCAGGCTGGCAATTGCAAGCGAAGAGAGGAAAATTCGCATAAACAGTCCTTGTGTGGTGTTCGACGAGCAGGGGTGTTCTTTTTTGCTTCGTCTGTGGGGCGTCAGCGCTGCGCATAGGACAATTATTGACGGGCTCGGGTTCGACCGGCCTTGGACTTTTAATGCTCGGCTGAGGTCATTGCACGCAGCGGCTTCGCTGGTCATGGAGCATGGCGATCGACAGCGTCGCACTGGCGAGCTTAACCACTCAATCTTGAATTTTTTTATTTAGTCAAGATCCATGCTGTTCAAATCCTTCGGGGCATGCTACAAACTGATTAAGCAATGATCTAGCTGCTTGATAACGAAGGGAAAAATATGACGAAGTCGGAGCTGATCGAACGTATTGTCACCCATCAGGGTTTGCTCTCATCCAAGGATGTAGAGCTTGCTATCAAGACCATGCTTGAGCAGATGTCCCAGTGTCTTGCTACCGGGGATCGGATCGAAATTCGCGGGTTTGGCAGCTTTTCCCTACATTATCGGGCGCCTCGTGTCGGGCGCAATCCCAAGACGGGGCAGTCGGTTAGCCTCGAAGGTAAATATGTGCCGCACTTCAAGCCCGGTAAAGAATTACGTGATCGGGTGAATGAAGAAGAGCATGAGCTCTGAGGTCAGAAGGAGCAACCTGATGCGCAATTTCAAGCGTGGGCTCGCCGCCTTGTTTGTTCTGATGCTGGTCGTGCTGTCATTGTTTTTCGTTCTGGAGAATCAGCAATCCGTCACGCTCGTGATGTTTGGCTGGTCAGCGCCTGCGCTTCCCTCTTCGATCATCGTTCTGTTGGCTTTGGTCGTGGGGCTAGTCATCGGGCCATTGCTGGGCGTGTATGGTTCGCTGAAAAGATTGCGTAGAGGGAAGCCGTCGGCAGCCTGATCGCGCTAGGATCGCATGTGATCGTTTGTCGACAAGGATTGCCCTGGCGAAGGCGAGTTTTGGCCATTTTCTAAACCTTGGCTCATGTGTCATGATGCTCGCCTTTCTTTGAGCCTTGGTTCGAACGCAGAATCAAGGTGCTGAACGCTTAATCTTTCTCCCTCTAATCGCCTGCACCTGCAAACGGTGGGGTGTCCTGTGGTTTGAATGCTGTTTGCAAGGTGGGCTGCGGGTGCTCGAGCCAATCGGCTGGGTCGACGGTACGCCCGCACTTTGGCGCTCTCGACCTCGTAAACATGGATGCATTGCGGAATCGATATGAAAGTGCTGTACGTTGTGGTCTCGACGGGGGTTGGCGGTGCAGAGCAGCATCTATTGCGTGTCACCACGCAATTGCGCCGGCGAAATTATGAGCCTGTAATTTTCGCATTGAATGCTGATGGTCCTCTGGCGCAAAGCTTTATCGATGGCGGCGTACCTGTCCATGGTGTGAGTTTGCCCTCATGGTTGAGTCGTGGATTGCGTTTCAATGGGTTGAGGGCGGGCGCAAAATTGCTGCTGGCGGCTATTGCGCTGTATCGCCTCTACTGGAAGATGCGCCCGCAAGTGACACATTTCTTCTTGCCTGCCGCTTACCTGGTAGGCGGTTTGACCTCGCTGATTGGCCCTCCTGTGCAGCGCATCATGAGTCGCCGTAGCCTGAATTTTTATCAGCAAAAGCACAAATGGTCCGCAAGGGTCGAGCGATGGCTTCACGGTCGCATGGATCTTGTAAGTGGCAATGCCCAGGCAGTCGTACAGGATTTGCTCGATGAGGGGGTGCCAAGTAGCAAGGTCAGGCTTATCTACAACGGTGTGCCGTTGGAGCGTTTTCGCCACGCGAGGCCGCGTAACCAGGTTCGTGAGGAGCTTGGTCTGGACGATCAGGTCCTTGTCTTCACCATCGTTGCCAATCTGCTCCCTTACAAGGGGCACTCTGACCTTGTGGAGGCATTTGCTCGCGTGCGCCAGGACCTGAAGCAGCCGTGGATCTGTCTTTGCGTGGGGCGTGACGATGGCCTTGGCCCATTCTTGCAGGCAAGTGCGGTCGAGGCTGGGGTGGGCAGCAATATTGTCTTTCTCGGGGCCCGTGACGACGTCCCTGATCTGTTGACTGCTTCGGACATCGGGGTGTTGTGCTCCCATGAGGAAGGCTTCTCCAACGCGATACTGGAGGCGATGGCCGCCGGATTGCCAATGGTGGTCACGCGAGTGGGGGGTAATGCCGAAGCGGTTATTGATGGTTTGACCGGGAGGGTTGTGCCTCCGCATTCACCCGCAGAACTTGGTCAGGCATTGCTGGCTGTCGCGCTTGATCCGGACCGGTGCCGGATGGGCGAGGCAGGTCGTGAGCGTGTCGAAAGGGTATTTTCGATGGAGGCCTGTATCCAGGCCTATGAAGATCTTTATCGCGGCGCTGACAGTGCTGCGTAATCACCAATTATTAGCGCGATCTATCTCATGTGTGGAATAGCAGGGCAACTCAATTTGACAGGGCAGTCGACTGAAGGGTCGCTGCTAGCCGAAAGTAAGAAGATGGCGGATGCCATCGTTCATCGTGGTCCGGATGATCACGGCGTGTGGTCTGATCTGGAGTCAGGTATCAGCCTAGCGCACAGGCGTCTGGCCATCGTGGATCTGTCGCCGGCTGGTCATCAGCCAATGCCCTCTGTATCCGGCAGATACCAGATGGTTTTCAATGGAGAAATCTATAACCATCTGGTTCTGCGCGAGCAATTGCAGCAGGCCGGGCTGGCGTCTGTCTGGCGCGGTCATTCCGATACTGAAACGCTTCTGGCAGGCTTCGATGCCTGGGGTATCGAAGAAACCCTGAAGCAAAGTATCGGGATGTTTGCCATCGCTGTCTGGGATACCACTCTCGACGTACTGGTGCTTGCCCGTGATCGGCTGGGTGAAAAGCCGCTGTTCTACGGATGGCAGCAGGCCGCCGGTGGCGCTGTGTTTCTGTTCGGATCCGAGCTAAAGGCATTGCGTGCGCATCCCGCCTTCGGGGCTTCGGTGAATCGAAATGCCTTGGCGCTATATTTGCGGCATAACTATATTCCGGCGCCTCATTCCATCTATGAAGGGATCAGCAAGCTCCCGCCTGGGAGCATGCTTACGGTCAGCGCGCGGCAGCGTGATCCCGTGATCAGTCAGTATTGGTCCGCTGTCGACAAGATGGTTGAAGGCGCAGCTAACAGAAAGGCCGAATTGAGCCCGGGTGAGGCTGTTGATCAGCTTGAGACCCTGCTGAAGTCCGCTGTTGCTCAGCAAATGGTGGCTGATGTACCGTTGGGCGCCTTCCTGTCGGGTGGTGTGGATTCTTCGACGATCGTCGCCTTGATGCAGGCGCAATCCGAACGCCCGGTCAAGACCTTCACTATCGGTTTCCACGAGAAGGGCTACAACGAGGCTGAGCATGCCAAGGCAGTGGCCAGGCATCTAGGTACTGATCACACCGAACTCTACGTCACGCCTGAGCAGGCGATGGCGGTTATTCCATTGCTCGCGAAAATGTATGACGAGCCGTTTTCTGATTCTTCGCAGATCCCGACCTTCCTCGTTTCGCAGTTGGCTCGGGAGCATGTGACCGTATCGTTGTCTGGTGATGCGGGCGATGAGCTTTTCAGTGGTTATACACGCTACAGCATGACGGCCAATATGTGGGGCAAGCTGTCTCGGGTGCCGATGCCGATGCGCAAGGCGGCGGCTGCCTCCCTCAAGGCGCTTTCACCTGGCACCTGGGATGCTCTGCTCGGATGGCTGCCTCGTGTCGGGCATCGTTTGGGTGACAAGCTGCACAAGGGGGCGGGGGTTCTGGATGCAGCGTCGGTGAATGAGCTTTATCACGGCCTGGTTTCTCATTGGGCAGACCCTGCGCAAGTCGTGATCGGCGCCCAGGAGCCGCAGACATTGCTGACAGGCCTTCAGCCGTCTCTGCAGGGGCTCGATCCGGTGGAGCGGATGATGGCTCTTGATCTGTTGACCTACCTTCCTGATGATATTTTGACCAAGGTCGACAGGGCTTCCATGGCGGTAACGCTGGAGTCGCGTGTTCCGATGCTCGATCATCGGGTCGTAGAGTTCGCCTGGCAGCTACCCCAGTCGCTCAAGCAGCGCGATGGTGTCGGGAAGTGGGTGCTCCGTCAGGTGCTTTACAAGCACGTCCCTCAGGCATTGATCGATCGTCCAAAAATGGGGTTCGGTATCCCTATCGATGCCTGGTTGCGTGGTCCGTTGCGTGACTGGGCCGAGGCCCTGCTTGATGAGTCGAGGTTGCGTCGTGAGGGTTTCCTTCGTCCTGAGCCGATCAGGCAAAAGTGGCTTGAGCACCAGAGTGGAGTGCGTAACTGGGCTTATCATCTGTGGGATATCTTGATTTTCCAGGCTTGGCTGGAGGAGAACAGTTGACTGCGGTCTCCTGTCGTCAGCGATGTCTGATGAGGGGCATCGGTGGTTTTTTTGAGCAAACGAGTGCCTGAGGGCACTCGTTTTTTTTGGGGAAAGGCTTTTGGGGCTTGTCTTACATCTCTTTCGGCATAAAGGAGGAAAATATCCACGGCCGGGGCGGTATTGTTTGTACCTGGGGCGGCTGCGGTTTTGCTGGTGGATTCATCCGCGGCATGGAACTTCCATTTCAGCTGCCTCTCAAAGCTTCTTTTCGTGCGTAGCGCAAAAACGACGCTAGAATCCATCGGACGGAGGACGCACTCTTCAAGCGCTCTGCCTTGACAGGTAGATGACAGACTTAAGGAAAATTAGAATAAATGCGTGACGATCGTGAGCGCTTCGCTGTAGCCGATGAAATTGATCTGTTCGAGTTGGTGGGGGCGTTGTGGAGGCAGAAAGTGATTCTGCTTGTAACGGCGTGTGTCGTGTTTGCTGCCGCCTTGGTTTACGCGATGACTGCGACGCCGTTGTACGAGGCGAAAGCAAGTGTTGGTCCGCCTTCGCAGAATGATATCGCTCAGCTCAACTATGGTCGGGAAGGCGGTAATCTGAAGCCCTTTTCCGTCAAGGATGTCTATGCGGTCTATCTGGTGCATCTCCAATCGCAGTCGTTGCGGCGAGAGTTTTTTCGCAGTGTCTACCTCCCTACCTTGACAGACGCCGAGCGTCAAGGCGCCCAGAATGGGCTTTATAATCGCTTCAATGCGATGCTCGAGATCGGGTTGGCCACCAAGGGCGGCGGGGACCTTGCATATGTCAAGGTTGTACAGGCCGATCCAAGACTTGCAGCGCAGTGGGTGGTTCGGTACATCGAGATGGCAGGTGATCGTGCAACCCAGGAAATGATCAGTACCGCAAGGTCGGACTTTCTGCTGGCCGCTGACAATATTGACCAGGGTATTGCCGCCGAGCGTGAGAGTGCCCGAAGGCAGCGGGAGGACGAGATCATTCGGCTGAATGAGGCGCTGCGGGTTGCGCAATCAATCGGGCTGGAAAAGCCTCCGGTTGTAATGGGGGGTGTTTCGACTGCAATGGATGGTGACCTCACCTATATGCGTGGCAGCAAGGCGCTGCAGGCTGAGATCGAAAATTTGCGGAATCGTGCTTCGGATGATCCTTTCATTGCACGCCTTCGTGAGCGTCAGGAATCTGTTGCTTTCTATCGCGGGGCGCAATTTGACAAGGGGCTTGTTCAGTCGTACCAGCAAGATGGGGCGATTGATTCACCTGACGTGCCGATCAAACCTAATAAAACCCTGATCGTGATCATTGGTGCGGTCGCGGGTATATCGTTGGGGGTACTGATTGCCTTGCTCCGTCATATGCTTCTCGTCCGCGGCCGGGGGCGGAAGCTCCAGTGATCCTGGATTGAAGGCGGGCCGTGAGCGGCTGGCTATAGAGATCGAGAGCCTGTCGCTCATGGTGATTTTTCTGGTTATCCAATGGCTTTGGTGTCAGAATGCCAGGATCGTCTACGGGATAGGGAAATCCGTTGCTAAGCGCCGCTTGCTGGCAGAGTGATAGTCCCTATGCCGGGATATGTCCAACTCTGCGCAGGCGTTCTCGTGAGCAGTCATACCGCTACCTACCCTCTTCCCGTTGCCCCCCCAGAAGTCGATCTGTTCAGTGCGGTTCAAGCCCTGGTACGTAAAAAGCTTCAGATCATTGCCGTGACTGCGTTATGCGGTCTGGGGGCTGTCGTCTATGCGTACACCGTGAAGCCGGAGTACGAGGTGGGTACCGCTTTGTGGCCTGCCGGTCTGAAAGATCTGGACGCGATCAATCGCTCCCAGGTCTATTCGCTGTCTGCGGGGGAGGCCTTGAGGCGACTGGGTGCCTCGCTGGACTCTTATGAGACGCGTCTCGAATACTTCCGAACCAATCCACAGCTGCAGGAAGCCTTCGTTACCCCAGGCCGAACTCAGGAGCAGGGTTTTGAGGACTTCAACAGGCATGCCTTGAAGGTCGTTCAGCCTGATCCGAAGCGCCTCGATCTTCTGACCTCTTACGTGGGGCTTGAGATGCGCTACCCGCAAGGAGTCAACGGCACACAGGTGCTCAATGGATTGGTGCAGTTCGCGATTGATCGCGAGCGCAATCAGATTTCCGAAGATTTGCAGACCATCATCAACAACCGTGTCCGCGAGGTGGATGCGCAGCTGGCTGTTGCGCGCCTGGATTACGATGCAGGCAAGCGAACCCGCCTGGCGGAGTTGCGGGAAGCGGATGTCTTGCAGCGTGCACAGCTCAATGACGAGCTTCGTGCATTGCGCGTTCAGTTGAAGCTTTCTCGTGACAGCCGAATTGCACAGTTGAACGAGGCGATTGATATCGCTCGTTCCCTGGGGTTGAGCAAGCCTTCCACACCGTCTTCGATCTCCCAGGAGCGTGGCGAAGCCGGGGGGAATATCGTTCGAACGGAAATCACCAATCAGCAGATCCCTCTTTACTTCATGGGAACCGAAGCCTTGGAGGCTGAGCGGCGCGCGCTGAGCAAGCGTACCAGCGATGATTTCGTCGAGCCGCGCGTGGCTCAGATTCGCAAGGATCTGATGCTCCTTGAGCAGAACCGTCTGGCCCAGCAACTGCAAGAGCGCAGTAATGACGATCTGTTTGTAAAAGGTACCGAAGCGCTTCGCGCTGAGCGGCTGCGGTTGACCTCATTGAACACGGATATGAGTAGTCTGCGTTTGGTCAATATCGATCGCCCGGCCGTGGAACCGACAATACCGGTCTATCCTCGCAAATCGCTCTTCGTATTGACGGGGTTGATGCTGGGGGGGATCATTTCGGTCATGTTTGTTCTCGCTCGTTATGCCTTCAAGACGGGGTCTCGAAATCGTATGCGTACTATCGAACTGCCAGCTTCTGTGGTGGTGGATTCTTCTCCTGCGTCGCGTTTGTCCGTCAACTGAAGGCTGTCGGATGAAGCCTGTGCGTCTTCATGAATTTCTCATTCATGCCATGTACTGTTGCCCTAAAGTCGTTCCTCTAGGG
>NZ_BCBT01000033.1:0-65152 GCF_001320965.1 Pseudomonas sp. NBRC 111143
CCTTAGGTTTTTTCTTCAGTCTTCTGAAACTCTTCCAGTTTGAGACGCGCAGCTGCGTAGAAGCACAGGGCGCAAAGGCCCCCAGTGCCTCCCGCAAAAACTGCCAGTGAATCGATCATTGCGAGTGGAGTGCCGGCCAGCGGATGGAACGTCTTAGCAATCACAGCCATACCACCGGAAGCCAGGAGTACCCACGGCGCGACACGACAGATCATGGTCAGGCTGGCCTTGTGCTGTTCAATCGCCGCACTTTCCTCAGATTCGATGATCCTTACTGCAGCCACGTTGACATCGAGCTGCAGGCCCCATGCATGCTGGAGGACAGGGCTATTGTCCTCGGTAACCTTCGCTGCGATGTCGCGGGGGATCTGACCCTTACTTGCTACAGCTTCCACGACCGCCTGCTTCCAATCGGCGTACTCATTCATCGGTATTTTCCCTTCGACTTTGGGCGTTGACACCAAGTCGCTCAGTCACTCGGCATCGGCATGCGCGGAGTGCTTCGCGCAAAATGAAATCCAACGAAGCGTAACACGTACGCATAATACTAGTAAATTAAGTTGACGCCGGTGCAAGCGCATCGCATACGGCGCGGGTTGCGCTTTCACAAAACAGCTGCACGCGCAGACCGCCCGCCCAGGCTCCAGTCCAGGTAACCAGAGGAAACCGCCAACCATAAAAAACCCCAGCCTTGGCCGGGGTGGGTGAAGCGTTTACTGAAAGCTGACCACGCAACAGGGGTACTCGTCAGAGCTGCGTGCGGTGATGGCTAAGCGGAAAAGACCCTGGACATCAGTCTGCCGGGGTTTTCCTTTGATCAGGACCAGGACCTGCAGCCGAGGCTTCATTGGCGTGATGCCAGTTCAGCTCGGCGGGCGGCGGGCGAGGGAGTTTCTTTGATCAGGCGAGCAAGGAAGGCGGTGTAACTGGCCTGCTCGTTGATGTGCATGATGTGCTCTATAAAGTCTTTTCGCTTCCGCTCCAACCACTGCTCAGCTGCGACACCTTGGCAAGGAAGGCGCTGCGTGTAGAGGACGTAGTCGTCGAGAGCTACCTGTTGGGGCCAGGTCAGTTCAGATACGTTCAGGTTGTGCATGTGGCATCTCCAGGAGGATGTAGGCTTCGTATCCAGGAGATGCTCAACATTGAGCATGAAAGCAGCAGGGCATGATGAGCCGCACCCCTCCCGTCCTACCGCGATCATAGCGACCACGTTAGAGGGCGAGGCTGGGATAGCGGCTGGCACTAACTGATCATGGAGTCATCACTCATCATCGTCGAAGTTGTACATGCCCGGCGCGAGGTTCTCGAAGCGGGTGTACTTGCCGATGAACGCCAGCCGCACAAAGCCGATAGGGCCGTTACGCTGCTTGCCGATGATGATCTCAGCTACGCCCTTGTGCTCGGTCTCGGGGTGATACACCTCATCCCGGTAAACGAACATGATCACGTCGGCGTCCTGCTCGATCGCACCGGACTCACGCAAGTCGGAGTTCACTGGGCGCTTGTTCGGGCGCTGCTCCAGGGAGCGGTTCAACTGCGATAGGGCGATGACTGGGCAATTGAATTCCTTGGCCAGGGCCTTGAGGGAACGGGAGATCTCGGAAATCTCATTGGTCCGGTTGTCGCCGGCAGAGCCCGGGATCTGCATCAACTGCAGGTAGTCGACCATGATCATGCCAATCTCGCCGTGCTCACGGGCCAGGCGCCGGGTGCGCGCACGCATTTCCGAGGGGCTGATGCCGGCGGTGTCATCGATGAACAGCTTGCGGTTGTTGAGCAGGTTCACCGCTGAGGTCAGTCGCGGCCAGTCATCATCGTCGAGCTGGCCGGATCGCACCTTGGTCTGGTCGATGCGGCCGAGCGACGACAGCATACGCATGATCAGCGACTCACCTGGCATTTCGAGCGAGAACACCAGCACCGCCTTCTCGGACCGCAGCACAGCGTTCTCCACCAGGTTCATGGCGAAGGTGGTCTTGCCCATCGAAGGCCGGCCGGCAACGATGATCAGGTCGGCCGGCTGCAGGCCGCTGGTCTTCTCGTCCAGGTCGGTGAAGCCGGTAGAAACACCGGTGATGTCGCTGTCGGAGTTGAACAGCGTATCGATACGGTCGATGGCCATGGTCAGCAGGTCTTTGACACCCACCGGGCCGCCGGTTTTCGGCCGGGCTTCAGCGATCTGGAAAATCTGCCGTTCGGCTTCGTCGAGGATCTCCGCTGCATTCCGCCCTTCTGGATTGAAGGCACTGTCCGCGATGTCAGTGCTGATGCTGATCAGCTGGCGCAGGGTCGCCCGCTCGCGGATGATCGCAGCGTAGGCCTTGATGTTGGCCACGGACGGGGTGTTCTTTGCCAGCTCCGCCAGATAGGCCAGTCCGCCGACCTGGCTGCTCAGCCCCTCCTTGTCCAGACGCTCATGCAGCGTCACGATGTCAAAAGGCTCGTTCAGGTCGGCCAGCTTTTGAATGGCGCGGAAAATCAGCCGGTGATCGTGTCGGTAGAAGTCGCCATCAGAGACCTGATCGAGCACACGCTCCCAGGCGTTGTTATCGAGCATGAGACCACCGAGCACGGACTGCTCAGCCTCGATCGAATGCGGTGGCACCTTCAGCGAGGAGGTCTGTAGGTCAAGCTGCTCGGAAGCATAATCTTCGTTCATGTGGGCATCTTGTTGAGTGAGTGGGGAGCGCTACCGGTTGGCGAGGTGTCAGCGGGCTTCATGGCGGCTTTCTCGAACCTTTCCGGCGCCGCCCCCTGCCCTTGCCCTCGACCTTCTTGGAAGCCTCTTCTGCCAGCTTTTGCACCGGCATCCGACCAAGGCGAGAATGGGGATCAATCATCTCTACACCCATCTCTTGATCGGTGAAGTCGTGCGTGCCTGGCATTAAGTTGACGAAGCGTGTGTATCGCCCCTCAAAGCCAAGCCGCACAAAACCGGTCGGACCTTCACGCTGCTTGCCGATGATGATCTCGGCCGTACCAGCGAAGCGGGAGTCAGGGTTGTACACCTCATCCCGGTACACGAACAGGATCACATCCGCGTCCTGCTCAATTGCCCCGGATTCGCGCAGATCGGAGTTAACCGGGCGCTTGTCCTTGCGTTGTTCCACCGAGCGATTGAGCTGCGAGAGTGCAATCACGGGGCAATCAAATTCCTTGGCCAAAGCCTTTAGTGACCTGGAGATGGCCGAAATCTCGTTGGTACGATTGAGGCCGCCGTAGCCGGGGATTTGCATCAGCTGCAGATAGTCCACCATGATCAGGCCAATCTCGCCGTGCACACGCCGAAGCCTCCGCGTACGGCTGCGCATCTCCGAAGGGCTCAGCGCCGGCGTGTCGTCAATGAAGAAGCGATCGTTCTTGTTGAGCGCGTTGGCAGCCTTGGTCAGCTTGGTCCAGTCCTCGTTTAACAGCTTCCCGGATCGGACTCGCGACTGGTCAATGCCACCCATCGAGGAGAGCATGCGCGTTAGCAGTGCATCGCCAGGCATCTCCATGGAGTAGACCACGACCACTTTTTCCGACCGCAGAACGGCCTCTTCCACAATGTTCATGGCAAAAGTGGTTTTGCCCATGGATGGCCGGCCGGCCACGATGACCAGGTCAGCAGGCCGCAACAGACTCAGTTTGCTATTGAGGTCGACGAAGCCTGTCGACTGGCCCAGGGACTCAAGCCCTGACTCATGGGCGGTTTCGATCTTCTCGACGGCCTTCCTGAGCAGTGTGTCGATACCAACCGGCCCACCTTCCTTCGGCCGTTGACCGGCCACGGACAGCATTTTCGATTCGGCATCATGCACAAGATCTTCTGCAGATCGGCCATTCGGGGAGCTGGCGCCGTGCTCAATCTCCCCACAGACGCCAATGATCTTTCGGAACAGCGACCGCTCACTGACTACGCGGGCAAAAGACGCGATGTTGGCAACGGACGGAGTGTTATCGGAAAGCTCTTTAAGATAGGCCAACCCACCGGCGTTCGAGAGCTCCCCTGCTCTATCCAGTGCCTCTTGGGCTGTGACAACATCAAGCGCACGCCCCTCTTCAAGCAGCCTGGAAATAGCCTTGAAAATGAGCCTGTGGTCTGCGTGGAAAAAATCAGATTCGACCACCAGGTCCGAGACACGCACCCAGGCACGTGGCTCGTTCAGCAATCCGCCTAGAATGGCCTGCTCGGCTTCAACAGAATGCGGCAGCTCCCGACTGGGGGTCTGATCGTATTCAGCCGCTAGATGGATATGGTCGTTCAAGCCTCAGGCCTTACTCGTCGAAATGCTGGTGTGGATCGGGCTGCCAGCTGCAATCAGTACCCTTAGGTGGTCCTGACCTGCGCTGACAGCTGGTGTTTGGTCACGATGTTCGTTGTTTGGGGGCCTAGAACGCAACTACCACCCGCTGGGTGGCCGGCCGGATCAGAACGTCACTTCGATCAACGTTGCCCGCCCGGTGCGAGTTTGAAAGTCGCAAAGGCCAAACTGCACGAGCCGTGGCTGCCGGTGAGCGATGCAGGTAGCGACCTGGGCGCGGAATGCCGCCAACTCAAGCGGGAGCACTGATCGACCAGTAGCGGCCTGGATCTTATCGCGGAATTCCTGCAGCGCCGCCTCCAAGCCAGCATCATCGCCGTCCTGGCCTGAAGTTTCGGCACTCGGTTTTGGGATTGACATTCAAACTCTCCAGGGGGGCCGTGCGCTGACATGCGCAGTTGCGGATTACAACCGCAAGGTCGTAACACGCAACTATAATCCTGAAAGATTTACTCAATGTCAAACGGCATAGAAGGTTACGCAGACGACCTGTAAAGCACTGAATATCCTATATTTTCAGTGAAAACATGAGATCTTCATGACTGACGAAAATACAGAGCAAAGGAAGAATTAAAGTGCTTCCGCGAATTCGACATCGAGTCCTTTTGAATGGCTGCCCAACAGCTCTTGGATGTCCGCAGTAATGCCGGTCTCGGTCTCGAAGGGAGGCGCTGGCTCAACCCAGCTGTACTGGGGCCCAGCCAACTGCCGTGCTGTCTCTTTGTTCGACAGGGTTGAGCGCCAGCGCAAAATCAAGTACTCCTCGACTTCCTTTCGCCCAAACGGGATTGCGCAGAAGGACAGCTCATAGTTGCTGGAATATGTGCTGATCAAGCCCTTTTTGTCGCTGGCGCAAAGGCCAAACAAAGCACAAGTTTTTTTGGCGAATGAATGATTCTTAAAATTCGTCAGGTCACTCATCCTGGCTCGTAGGGCCGAACTCTCGCCCACATAGACTGGAGACTGGCCCTTCCATATCACGTAGACCCCAGCGTCACGTGTGATGTCCTTCTTCCAGTCGACATGGCCAGCCAATACACGCCGCGGGGCTGAGATCATCGTTGCCTCGTAGTGACGCAGTTGCTCCTGGGTGTTCAAGTGCTTTTGCTCCTAGATGCCGCCTTCGTAGGGTCCGAGTTCAGTCACCCGGTGTTGCCGGTGAATTCTGACTGAAAATTGCGCAAGACTCACTATTGATTTCGGCACCTAGGTAGCCATTGAGCACACTAGCTCCGTTAGCTCATTTTAATTTCATTTTGATTCCGACTACGTCTTATCCGCCACTTTTTAAGGGCAGCAAAAACATCACACACCATCCCATGCCAGATCAAAGCCATGATTATCAGTGTGAAATAATCCGGCGCACCCTCTAACTCGGCGAGGCTATGCAGATCGATCGGCTCCGCAGTGGAGAAGATCTTGCCAACTACTGACACCACAAAAAGAATTACAAATAATACCGCAGCAGAACGCAATAAGCTCAAAATCGTTAGTACAACAAACATTACCAGTGCTTTGAGCGTGATAACGGTGAAGAACCGAGGGCGCTCACAAACGCCAAGCCAGTTTGTCTTCCAGCCAGAATTACCGTTCTTGAATTTTCTATTCATCTCGATTCAACCTGTACTAATTGCTTGGGCTGGAGGGAGTGCGCGAGGCAGAAACAGCATCAATGCCTAGTGCAACCTCATTCTGCGCTTGGGATGACTGCTCAACTGCACTTCCAGCATCACACCACTGGCGATCTACGCCAGAGCAGCCTGTGACTCCTGTCCGCTTCTTCTTGAATCCGAACCCATGCCCTGTGGCCAGGTGTACAAACGGCAATGCCGCCCAGTACCCAACGACAAGCGATGCCGCCTTAGCGGTAAGCCCGGGCAACGTGTATGCGAATGAGCTCGCAGAAAAAGCTGCGATGCAGATGGCGCCAACCACGTAGTTGCGCCGAATTTGATTTTGGGCGGGCTGCTGGCCAGACGGAATCATGGTGCCCCCTTGAAAGCTTCGGCCTGACGCTCGACTAGCGCGCAGCGCTCCTTGACCCACTCTAGATCTCTAATGCGGATGTCCTGCGCGCTTCGGTTGGCATTCACCAGGAGACGATTTGCGCATTTCGACTCACGGGTCGCCGCCTCAATTTCCTCAGGTGTCGCAGATGAAAAATCAGTTCTCAGCTTGCTCAAACCTAGGCCGCTATAGGCCAGCGGTCCTCCGATCAGAGCGAGCAACGCTACGCCCCAGTAAACCGCACGCCTGCGGGTGTTTTTTTCTGAACTCACCAAGGATCTCCCGGACATGGCTCGCTTGCCGGACTGAAAAATAACACATAACGCGTACAGATAACTCTTCAGTATTGAATTACCTTGTCACACCCCCCCCTCAGTCGTATGCGTGGCGACCCTCGTTAAGGGACCATCGTCAACTCCGCCCCAGGCTCTTCACTCTCCTGACGCTTCCTCTTAAAGTGGGCGTTCAGTTGCGCTATGAAACAGGTGCCCTGGTGCGCATCAGTTGCTCGCAGATCTCCATCATTTGGGAACGCAATGGATCAGAACCCATACAGTGCGCAGCTCGAAGCAGCTGTCGCCGCCCTGGCCGCGGCTGAAGCGGGCTTGCAGGAGCAGTACGAACTCTACGGCCATCTGCATCGCTTTGATGAAGACCAGGCCAAGTTGGCGCTCAGAAATGCCGAGGTGAAACTAAAGGACCTCGAACGGGAACGAACCGAATTGGGTGTGGTGCCCCTGCTTGATCGTGCCACTATCTACAAGGCCGTCTATCGCGCTAACCGCTCGCTCCTCGGGCAAGCATTCGATGCAGTGACGGGCCGGATTCCAGAACCACCCAAAATGTCCGAGGCAGAGGAAGCCAAGCTAGCCGAGAAAGCTGCTCGGTTGGGGGCATTGCTTGGCGAGGATGGAGAGATAGCCACCCAGCAGCATTTGGTACAGAGGCTTCGATACGATATTCAGTTCCACTCTTCCCTGGACTGGCTCGAAACCGACTCCGACTACGCAACCTACAGTTCGCAAATCGCGAGACTGCAGCCAGCCATTGAAAGTCTTTCAGCCAAAATCGCTAGGTTTGAAGAGCATATTCGGGAGCCACAGGCACAGTGCCTCAAATATCGTCAGCGTCTGGATGTGGCCAAGGAGAAGCTGGCCCAAGCGATCCATTTCAGAGATCGCCACCGAAACGCACCACCACGCTCAGTCGAGGCTGCGAGAGTAAAGGGGGCTTGCAGTAACTACTTCGGAACAGATGACATTGCCCAGGTCGTCAGACACAAAACCAGCGATGTTGAGGACCTTGAACGTGAGCTCGCCAAATGGGAGCAGCGCATGGCGTCACTGCAGCAGCGCGATAATCGAGTCATCGAGCGGCTGATCATTGACGGGAACAACCTATGCAATCGTGGCCGGGGCAAGAGTCAACAGTTCATCGGATTGAACGCTTTGAGTGCACTCGTTCCGGCCCTGCTGTCAAACTGGCCTGGCAGTGAAATCATTCTGGTCTTCGATCCAGGCATCACGAGGAAGCTCCAGGTTTCGTGGGAGGACATTCAAAGCACCTTCCCAACTGTGGAGACATACCGCGTCGACAAAGGCCACAGCGCCGATGAAATGATCATTGAACTGGCCTCTTCACCGAATGCATTCATCATCAGCAACGATCGTTTCACGGAATTCAGCAACCGACCCGCCCTCAAGGAAAACAGAGTCTTTGGCCATGACATTACCAAGAAAAACATCTTGGTGAATGAGCTGTGGATCTCAGTGGATTATTCCTCTCCAGGCTGAGCAGGATAGTAGGATAGGCTTCCCTGCGCTCCCATGCGTTACGAATCAGCTGCACGTTCAATCATCGTCTTTGGCAAGGCCATAGTCGCTCTGCGCAGGCCGGACCGCCGGTAAGGTCGTACAGCTCCTCGACCGTGTAGATGTTGCCGTTATCACCGAACAGCACATCATTATCACGGTTGAGCGAAGCTGCAGCGCCCGGCTTCGGCCGGCGGCACCATAGGGAGATGTCTCGGATGAAGAAGCCCGCCGAGATGACTGCAAAAACCAAGAATGTGAACAGCACGCCCTTCGTCACTAGCGCGAGCGCTCCAACGCCCAGGAACGCCAAGAGCCCCTTCGGTACGGTGTGGTCAGGGTCTCGCAGATGGCTCAGGCTACAGCCGAAAGACAGCATCACCAGGGCCGCGGCTATCGCTACGCCCACATCTGCTTCAGCACTCTTTTCGATGGTTCCCCAGATACCCGCTGCCACCGATCCTGCAATTGCGGCAAGGTGACGAACCAGCGCCAGCGGGGTACGACGAATCCTATCTTCGATAGCCCAGAGAGCGCGAGTGGGCGCCATCATCTGAGGTGCCCTGACCATGCCGGCCAGTGCATCCACGGCGGCCTCCATCTTCCGTACAGTCGACGGAGTGACCACCGTCATGGTCGCGAGGTCCTGGATCAGCTGCACGCAACGCTTGAACTCTGGAGTTGCCCGCTTGATCGAGCCTGGGTTGAAGTCAGCCAGGTCGATGCTGCCAGCGTACAAACCAAGGTAACCAGCAATCAAGGCCTCGGCTCGCGCCATCTGCTGATCAACAATTCTGTTCAGATTCATCGCTCGTCCATTCGATTGCCCTTGCTGGCTAAAGGCTCCAGCAGCATCTGAGAATGCAACTCTCAACAACCAGACTAGCCCAGCTAGATGGCTGGGCTTGAGTACACCTGGTGCTTGCTCCTAGTTCAGCACTTTATTCAGGCCGTCACGCAGACACCGGGCCTGATCCTCGTAACGCTCGGAACGGTCCAGGACCTGACCGCTCGCATTCGTGGTTTGCCAAAAGCTGTCCCCAGTGTCCATCTCGTCAACTAGTAGCTCAAGTAGTTGGCTGCTGTCGATCTGCACACTGTAGGTCAGCTCGAACCCCTCTAATTCTTCCCGTTCAGTGCTCATTTGCTTAGCTCCCTCGCGGCGGTCAACTGGGCGCCTCAATCAGCTCGCTATTTTCACTTGCCCAAGGATTTCGGCAGCAGCTAGCTCTTTCGCGACTTTCTTACCTCCAGCCACTGTCTTGGCCGAAAGCACATTTCCATCTACCACAATTTGCGCCACGCATTCGAATTGCGGAGGGGCAATGCTCAGCTGGGTGAAGATGTAACTGGGCTCCGCCAGCCTGTTTTTTTGTGCCATCTCATTTAGCTGCACTACCGGGTTTGAGCTGCTCACGGAAGTCGCCTCACGTGACTTGGCCAGTCGCTCCAATAGGATGGCCGAAGCAGCTGCTTCAGCGGCCTTCTTGGTTGCACACTCTGGTGAGGTAGCACTTTCGACGTCGCCACCCTTCGGGTGGACAGTCGCGGTGGCTGTGAAGCTTGCAGCATTTGACGGTCCACTCATCGCGACATGCAAATGGGGAGCAGCCCACCCCCGCTTCCGGCAAAGTTCAATTAGCGCACCTTTGTAGTCAGTAGCGCGGGGCGCTGGAGAGCTTGATGACTGCGTCGGAGCCTCAGGGCTAAGGCTGTTTATGGGCAAACTCAAGTGACGACACAAAATCTCGACCATGGCTTTCTGCTTTGCTACACGCTTCTCGCGGTGCACACCAACTCCCTGAAGACGCCGCCCACTTGCCGAGACAGCAACCACACACTTGAAGCCTCCATTTACACCGTGCACCGTTTCATCGAGCCCCTCAAAAACTTGAGTCTGGATTCCGTTCATGATGATCCTGACCACGTTGTGAGGGTGCTGGCACATCCAGTTCGAGAAAGCCACCCCAAGATCTTCGGTGATTGCTTCCCTTGGGATTTGAATCGCAAGTCGATCGACGATGGCGTCCGCTATCGTGTTGTTGTTGAGTCTTCGTATCAATTCAGCCACTACAGCTTCAGGCAAATGACCGGCGTCTTTCGCGAGCTTCACGGCAGCGCTGAGTACGTTGTCCTCCATATTGACCAGGTTCCCACTCGCCACCAAGCGCTGAGCTTTCCGCGCCAGCACCTCCTTGTGGTAGTCGACAGTGGATTCGGATCGCTCTCGCAGCGTTTTGTTGATCGACGCAGAGATTGTAAGCAGATCTGCTTGCGAATATGGCAGCGGGCAATTGTCGAGATGCGCCCGAATCTGGCGAATGTTCACCAAGTCGGCATACCGACGAAGCGGAGAGGTGCCGTGGAGGTACAGCGTTAGGCCAAGACCGTAATGCCCACGCGCCACGCCATCGTAAACAGCACGCTCTATGAGTGCCCCTAACTGCGCACCCACAGAGGCTTCGGTCACCAGCCCCTCTTTCAACCACTGCTCGACTGTGTTGGCCAGGTCCAGTGCATGCGGAGCGGAGACTCGGCTTGCGTGGTTACGGTATACCGCCGGCAGCCCATTCTCGGCCATGAAGAGGGCTATTTGGGAATTCGTCAGAATCATGAATTCTTGCACGATGATGTGCCCGACCATCTGATCCAACGACTCGTATTGGCGAAGATTGCCCTCCTCATCCGAGAGCATGAGCTTGCGAATATCGTAAAGGGCAAGCGCTCCTTTCGATCGGCGGCGCTGCAGCAGCAGCGTCGAAACCCTACTGAGGAGCTCCACCATTTCACGCAAAGGGCTTTGAGTGCTTCGGGCTATCTCCGGAATGGCCTCATATGTGAGACGGGTGTTGACGGTGATAACCTGGCAGCTAGGTTCAAAACCGACGACCTCAAGCGAGCTATTGAGCGTGATTGTAAAAACCATCGCTTGCCGTGGTTGCCCCGCGACAAGGCTACTTTGATCTGCGCCGATGTGCCGTGGCAGCATTGTTTGCACTGCACGATCTCGGGCATAGATCGAGGCGGCCCGCTCAAACGCCAACTTATCGTCATGAGAGCCGACCCCAACCTTCGCAGAAGGATCGGCGATGGCAACTGATATGATGTACAGATCGCCGCTCTGGGTGATCGATATCGCGTCGTCGATATCAAGCGTTTTCTGGGAATCGATGGTCACGAAGAATGGTGAAGTCACGGTGGATCCTTGGCCTATCAAGCTGTGTGTGGATTCTACACTGGAAGCAGTCAGAGGGCGGTCATGCCGCCAACTCAACAAGTGGGATTCGATTCATGTGCATCGTGTAGCCCGTGCGCCGCTCAAGAGCGACGTACTGCTCGAAAAGCTCAGGGTGATGGACACGCCCGTTACGCAAGTCAGGCTTGGACGCCATCACGCAGAAAATGCAGCTCAATCGATCATTACCGAGGGCATAGGCGTGATGAGGACGCTGCCCCGCTGCAGCGATGGCACCGAAGACCTCATCCGTGCGCATGTCATGTACTGGCAACCACTCGAACCAGGTCAACACAGAGTTGCTGATCCCCATCCGGCTGAAAACTACCCGCTTCGCTCGCCCTGGCGACTCTTGAGCGCGCAGGCCAAGGCAGTTGACGATCGTTTTGAAGCCATTGGCCTTTGCATAGCGCCTGACCTCACGTTGGATGGGTCCTCGTTTCAAGTCGCTCGTGCATTGGCGAGTAGACGCAGATGGCCAGCTCGGTACCTCGGGGCGAATCTCGAACCGACGCTCTACCATTTCCAGCAGCGTCTTCGAGGCTGTGGCAACAATGAAAGGAAGGCCTGCAGCGGCGGCTTGATCACGGGCCAGCTCCATCGCCCCCGGCCACTCCATCGGGCCCAGCGATGCATGGACAACCACCAGCTGGCTAGCCGGAACGCGCTCCAGGAGACGGATCAGTTGCACCTGCGAATCCTTACCGCCCGAATGGTTGGCCACAAACAGCGCACCACTGGCGATCAACTGGTCAAGCTCGGCTTTTGTGGAGTCACGGGTTTCATCCCCGAAAAGCAAGCCCTGCTGCTGAAAACGATCCATTTCCTGCTGGCCTCATTGATAGACGTCAATGAGAAAAGATTAAACTATAGAACAACTATTTTCAATTGAAATATTGTCCTATAGGACAACATTTTTCTGCGGTCGCGGGTGTGGTTCTGCCGTCTCAGCCGCAGTCTTGACCAGAAGCTCGTCAACCGCCCTGGCCAGGTCGGCCTCAGCTTGCTGGAGCGCCAGAAACATTTCTGCGCTGGCAGCTGTATCGTCGTGCGCATACTTCAAATGTGCTGCACGTGCGGCCCTGAAGCGGATGATCGCATCCAGGGTGCTCTGATCCAAGTGTAAGCTGAGAGGTAGCTTCAGTTCGCTGGTGTTTGGCCTAGCCATTTTCCTTGCTCCATTTCCTCGGTGAAAAACCTGACCTTCCCCCTCTGATCCAACGGTGTCGATCAGACGGTTCCGTTATGGATGTAGGAAAAGTCAGCAGACCACCTGACGGCGCTTGAACTGCTTGTGTGCACTTCACACTGTGCAGTGCACAGCGCATACTCTGGCTGGGGCTTTTTCTAACCCACTATAAATGGCACATTTCCGTTTAACCCCAGTAAACATTGGATTGTAAACCACTTTTTTGACTTGTAAACCACTGTGGTTTACAGTGAAAAAAAGTAGTTAACACGAGGCCGGCTCATGCCGAATTTACAAGACGAAGCTAAGGCCTACATTGAGTCCGTTTTAGGTGTGGCAGCGCAGATGACTCCGGTGCCACTCCGAGTCCCCTATACCATCCGGGACAGCTACAAGACCTACGAGTTGAGCGTACCTATGGGGAACAGTTCGGCGTTCAACATGATGCTGCTGGTCTCCCGTGATGATATTGAGTACCCAGGCATCGTGAAGCTGCAGAAGCACATCGAGATGGTGCGCAACGTCACCAACCAGGTAGTAGTGTACGTCTGCTGGTCCTTGTCGACTCAAGACCGCCGCAGCCTGATCATGCACCAGGTCAATTTCATCCAGCCCAGCTTCCAGATGTTCATACCTGAGATGGCGCTGGACCTGCGTGAAAGCTTCCGTCAGCGGCGAGAGCAGAGCGAGGTAGCCGCCCTCCTCCCCGCGGCCCAAGCCATGCTTCTCTCGTGCCTATATTCCGGGATACCCGACGAAACCTACTTCACTACGAACGCTTTGCTGGGGGACCTGGGCTACAGTCGCGTGACCCTCTCGAAGGCAGTGGATCAGCTGGTATCGCTGGGGGTGATTAGCCCTGCGAAAAGCGAGCTGCATTGGAAGACCTACGCCTTCAACGGGTCGCCTGCAGAGGTGTTCCAGAAGGCCAAGAAGCACCTGCGGTCCCCCGTCAAAAAGAGAATTGGTATTACCCGAAATGCTATCCCCATGGCCCCGGGAGTATTCATCGCGGGGGAAACTGCCCTGGCCAAGTACACGATGCTGGCGGAGCCTAAGCAGGCCGTATGGGGGATGAGCAAGAAAGTGTTCAATGACATGCTGGCGCTTGATGCGTTTGAGGTAGTCGAGTCGGTGGACTCGATCGAGGAGTGGGTGGAGATCTGGGGGTATCCGTCGCTCACCGAAACGCAGTATATGGCAGACACAGCGTCGCTGTTTCTGAGCCTGGAAGACAACCCCGACGAACGCATTCAGATTGCGTTGGATGAACTCAAGGAGCAGGTACATTGGTTAGCGTGAAAGGTTTAGATATTTTTGGCCGGCACTTTCGCGATTTCCGCGATAGCTACGTCCTAATCGGTGGCGTTGCCTCTGCTCTGGCGATGGAAGACGCGGGAGAGAGCTTCAGGGCCACGAAAGACCTAGACATCGTGCTCGTGATTGAGGCTCTGGACTCCCATTTTGTTAACAGGTTCTGGGAGTTCATAAAGGCCGGCGGCTATGAGATCAAACAAAGAGGGGGTGACAGGCCGGTCTTCTACAGATTCCAGAATCCCGCCGACGAAACCTACCCGGTAATGATCGAACTATTCTCTCGTGCACCGGATGGCCTTGAGCATGAGGAAAACGCAACGCTGACCCCAATCCCCACAGATGAGTCGGTTTCGAGTTTGAGCGCTATCCTGCTCGATGAAGACTATTACACCCTGTTGCGTTCCGGCCGCCATCAGAGCGAGGAGCTGACATACATCAGCGCTGATCGTCTTATCCCCTTCAAAGCTAAGGCCTGGCTCGACTTGTCTCAGCGCAAGGCAAACGGTGAAGCAGTTGACTCGAAGAACGTCAGGAAGCATCGGAACGATGTCCTGGCCCTGGCGGGCCTGCTGACTGGCGAGGTGATTGAGTTGCCCGCAAGCATTACTGCAGACATGGCGCTATTCCTTGAGCGCCTGGCGGTCGAAGAGATCGACTTCAAAGCGCTCAAGATTCGGGGTGACCTCAAGACCATCATCGGCCGAATTGCAGAATCCTTCGGCCTTCAGCCGACCTCATAACGCCGGCAATTCCTCAAAGCCTTTCCCAGCGCCCGGCCCCAGTTCGGGCGCAGCGAAAGCGACGACCGCGTTGATGAACTCCTTCCACTGGTCAAGTGTGAAGCGCATCGGTTCTAACAGCTGGCCGGTTTCTGTCCAGAGCCCGCAGCTATCCAGCTCCAAAAATTCTCCATGCTCAACGCTCCACCAGGATCCGGTCATCGAGGTGCCCCAATCGAGGCGCCCAGCGAAGAATGGCATGTTGAACATCAACAAGAACCAGAGGTGCCCGTCTTTGGTAGTAACGTACTCCCGCATCGTTCGATTGCCCAGCGCAGCGCAGACCTCTACAGCTTTGGCAGCGAACAGCTCGTCAGCACTGGGTGAATCCGTAGTGAACCCGAAAACGTGCTCCGCGAGATATCCCAGGCGGCTTACAGACGTGTGAGCCATCTGAAGAAAGCTCCGCTCAAGCAGTTGCGAGTAATCCATGTTGCTTACCTCGTATGAGCCCGCATTCGCTGGGCATGCGCCAGCAGCTCTGGGCAGATGACCCGCCACACAGGTGCGTCTTCAAAACCAGCAGGTTCAACCCTGCCAGTGTCTTCAAACTTTCCGGATGCCAGGTGCAGATCCAAGACCTGATCGGGCAGTTGCCAGGCGTGGATACACACCTCATCGACCGCCAACTCGGCCTCCACGAGGTTTGTTGTGAGCACGCCCCAGTGCTCACCATCCTCGTAGAGCAGCTCCAGGGCTAGCCGCCCGTTTGGGTACAGCCGTGGCCGCAATTTCGACAGCTGCATGATGCTCTCCCCCGGGGCTATTTGACCGTTGCTGTCTCGGTGACCACAAACGGGACCACGCTGCCCAACGTAACACCGGCCAGGCCTTGTTTGCCGTCTTCACCGATCACATAGCCCTTCAGCTCTCGCTGATCAGCTCCGTCGCAGGACAGTGTGGCGGTAGAAGTCTCATGCTTGAGCTGGCGGCTGTTCCATTTCAGAGGAATGCCCAGGGCGCATTCATTTCCGGCCAGGACCTGAGACATTTCATATTCCACTTTGCCAAACCCTCCAGCCCGGTACTCGGTTGGCAGAACCGAGCCGAGCGCAGGATCACCGAGGTGATACAGCTTGACGTAGAGGGTCGAGCCAGTCGGAATGGTGACATTGATCTTTTTGTCATTGCACCCTGCCAGCGACAGAGCGACACAACCGAGCACAGCAATCTTTCGAAGTGGTGACATGCTTTTTCCAGTGAGTGTATGAACGTTCGAACCTGTGTAGCTGATCAAGCTCACGACAGAGCAGGTGCACAGCCCGGCGAATCTTCGGGGTTGTTGGGGAGTAGCTGGTAAGGACCGTTGCCAGTCGACTGGGCCGAGGGCGACGCTGAGTCTTCTTCCGTACCGTAGTACGTGGCATGCGCAGCTGAATTACATTTTGGGCAGGGAATGTCGCCTCCATGGAGAAGAGCACCTCCAGGCTCATCGCAGCTATCCTCATCCCAGAGAAAACCGTCGACGCACTGCGCATCGGGATAGGCCGCACCGAAATGCCTGCCTTGGTAATCACACCCTAGAGCTTCGTCACTTGCCATACACACCCCCAGACACAAGCAAATTGATACATAACACGTACGTATAACTGATGTTACCACAGCCTGAGGACAGATCAGTATAAGAGCTACAGCTGAAGAATGATCGGATAGCATGCGTTGAGGAAGGGATTTGATGATATGCCGGAAATGCTGAGAGGGTCGGCGGGCAAGCCGGTTGCTTGAGATTCTGATCAGTCATGAGAGTCATGACCAATGAGCAGAAAAGGAGACCCCAAAAATGTAGGAAAACGCGACCAATCCCAAGAGGACTGACCGCGCTCAACGAAACAGACTTGCGTCCTCAGAAATCGCAATGTCTGATTTTTCGAAGCGGCTGTCAATCCTCTCGCATCTTTTCGACCTTAGCGAGGCTACTCGACAGCACTGTGTTGACTGTCACTCCCAGGATTTTCCGGCGCTTCGTGGTTCTGCAGGCTCCTGGTTACATGCCCTGCGTGTGACCAAATGCAAGGAAGCGCTCGCAGGACTCTGGCGACGAATCTCCGAGGTGCCACAAAGAACCTTGCGTAGCGAGGTAGGCCGATGTCTCCTCCTCCGCCAGGACAGCAAAGGCGGTCGTCGAGATGAAGAAACCATCGCACTTGCCGCTCATGACAGCATCTTGCAGCACGTCTCGATGACGCTCAATGAAGTCCAAGTTGAACTTGGTCAGAACAGCCTTTGCAAGCTCCTTGGTGGGAACGCTCACAGCTTTCCCGACGGGGACCAAATCGTCCAGATTGAGAGCGATGACCCCGCCATTGTTGAACGGCGCCAGTTGTTTGGCAGCATGGCTAACACGCTTCTCAACTCCGTTCTCAGACCAGATCTTCTTACAAGCGATCGGGTAGTCGCCCATGCCGAAGTCAACCAGGATATCGGGTTCTGCAGCTTTGGCTGCTAACCCTCGGCTCTTCAAGTCGGACAGCAGCACCAGCTCCCAGAGAGCGTCCTTCCCTTGGGAGGTGTTCCGATCATCCGGCTGCATGACGCTGCCGGCCATACGCTTGAGCGCCTCTTGAATTCCTGGCTCTTCAGGCAAGTTGGTGACCGCATCAGCCAGACGGTTCACGAACGCCGCTTCCCAGACCACCCGGTCATCTGGCTTCACTTGCTCTGCCCACGCTAGGCTCAGCTTGTCGGCCTGGCTAAGCAGTTGCGAAAGTGCGCTGCCGGACCGCAGCCTCACGTTGCGCTGCTCCAGCACATCCCGCACAAGCTGGGCCTTAGCAGCAATTTCTTCGTATGTATCTGTCCAAGCCTTGCTCACAACATCGACGGACTTCACTTCACAGCTCCTATGGAAATGACAGGTGGTTTCACTGGCATAATGGCTGCGATAGCTGATGCGCTGCTATCGCCACTGACAGAATGGGTGTTCGCCCAGCAACACTCTGCCAAAGCGGCGATCAACCCGCACCTTCAACAGGAGGGAGAACGAATCTGCCCGGCAGGATGGCCAAGTAGCAGTCAGTGCAATCCCACAGATGGGTTTAGAGGAACTGGAGCGTCGCCCAAAACTGCATGACCCGGCTGGATCTCTTTAAACCCAGGATGTTCCAGGTTGACCGTCAAGCTGCTTTCAGTGAAATCCTTCCCTACGTACTTCTGCGCCCAGGCCCGACGCTGCTCCGGCGTCCTGGTTGCACACGGCCGCTCGTGGCGGCTGAGCCAGGCCCTGCAGAGCCGCTGCATATCGCGATTGTGTTCTGTGACCAGTCGATACTCAGCCCCACAGTGCGAGCACTGAGCGGTGCCAGTGTTATGTGCCATAAGTCAGCTCCGATTGGCGGGCGCCCGAGGGGCCGGGTTGCTGGTGATACGGATCCAGGCGCAGAATCGCTCGTACGGCACGTGTGCGCGACGTCTCAAACGGATTGTCCGCCGGCGCTTGCCGCATTTCCTTAGCCGCGAGGCTGATTTCCTTGATGCGGGACCGCAGCCAGTTCGCATCTGCCGTGTAGATGGCATCGGGATTGTTGGCCAGCAGGGCACGCAGTTTATCGCCCAACTCGGCGTTGATCACCACACGCCCCAGCAGGTGGAAGTCGTGATGGTGCAAGGTTGCACAATCCTCAGCACTCATTGCCGCCAAGTTGGATGGGATTCCCGCGCAGAACTGGTCGGTCTGAAATATCCGCTTGGCATGCGCCAGCATCTCTCCGGCAGACAGCTCCCCTCGCTGCAGGGGAATGATCACACGAGCGCCGGCCGTGATCCATGTGCGAACTCGCTCTGCGTGCACAGCCCACAAGTCGAGGGTTGCCGACTGGTCACCGATGACATCCGGTGCCACGATGCTCAGCGCCCCGGGGTTGTCCGTCCACCCCAGCACGCATTCGTAGGCGAAAAACACTTTCTCCCAGCTCACGAGCTCGCCCTTTTGGAATGCAGAAAAGGCTCCCGAGTCAATGAACACGGCGCCGCCTGCATCCAAATGACGTGGAAGCGTCCGAAGGAGTTTAAGGGTGTCCAGCAGTGTGGCAACAACACCTACTGGGACGCCCTCATCAACGGCAGCCCTCAGGTCCTGAGTGCTGGACATCCCCGAGTAATAAGCAACGTTCCAGGTCAACGGCATGATCTTCCTACCCCTGCTGCGCACGCGAAATCCGCGCCGCTTCCACGGCATCGACCCAGCTCGATGGCTGGGGATGCGTGCTTCAGGAGCTGACCTAGATCTGTACCGCAGACTGGAAGTACACGTTGAAGAGGTTGGCGGACGCCCTGCTGATGGCGTCGTTGTAGGTGGATGCAATCACCTCGACGGTGATGGTCTTACCCTGGTTGTCATGGTAGGTAACTCGCCAATTCGGCTGCTGGTCCATGTTGGATCCTGTGTGTGCTGGCGCTGATTTCAGACCTCAACCCAACCCACGCCCTGGTCATGCTTCTCTCCCGGGCGCAGAGAGGAACCTCACTGAACAGAGAGAGCAGCCATGGCATCGAGCAAGGCGCTTTTAACCTCGTCGGTGTCACCCTCCTCCGACACGAAGGCAACGCTGTCCAGCTTGGCATAGGCCTGCTGCATGGCAGCCAGCGCTTTGGGAGCTGATGTCACGGCACGAGTACAGGTATCGGCAAGGAGACGCTCTTGGTCTGGGTCGGCAGCCCGCACGGTGAGGTGCAGAATGTAGTCCTCGTCGGCCAGGTCCATGCTCGGCACTTCGGCATGACTGTAGAGCTTGGAATCGCTGACGCTCGCACGTTCGGCCGCCGGGAAATTGATCTGCAGCGCCTTCGGGCCCATACCGATCTCCAGCGCGCTGGCCTGAAGTTGTTCAGCCAGCTGCAGGCCTTCCCACGCCCCACGCACCCACTCAACGGCGTAGCGGCCATTACGGTTGCGCTCGATCAGCATGTAGAAGGTGTTGTCATTGGCCGAGTGACCAAAGCGCTCGACGGCGATCTTCTTGATGCCCTGCTCAAAACCTGCACGCTTGTGCTCAAGCGTCTCCTGCGGATAAACCTGTTCCATCGCTATCACCTGTCCAATCTGGGTGGGGGCCGAAGTGCCTTACGAGCCCTTCACTTCCTCGAAATTCCAATCCACGTGCTCGAAGGCAGCCTGCTTGGCTTCGTATTCGATTTCAGTCTGGGTGGCGTTGTCCTCGACCTCGAACTCAAACTCCACATCGGAGCCCTGAACGTCAGTCTTGATGGACCCTTTGAAGGTACGCATTGATTTGTCCTGGTAGATGAATACGGAGAATAAGATTAAACCATAGGACAATAATTATGCAAGGCAAAAATTATACTATAGGACAATCTTTTTCGCCCGCCCTTGATGTCACCTGTGAGCGCCCAGCAGCAGCGTGTCCAGCATTGTCGCTTGCCGTGATCGGTGTGGTGTGATCGAGTTCTTACACCGCTCTGGGTTGCATGGACGCAAGCAGACCCGGGTGTGGAATTATCTGTGGGTGAAGAGCATTTCGGCGGTCAGCCTGACTGGGCCGAAGCCTCGGCCATGGTCACGTGCCGAGTTGCTTGCGCCGCTCTGCGATACGTGCGGTCGACACGCCGGCGAGTTTGGCTACCAGGCTGTTGGGGACCTTGCCCAGCAAGTGATCAAAACGAACCGCCTTGGACAAGCGCTTGTAGGGTGCTATGCCCAGGAACACACGTCTCTGCTCTACTACGTCATAGGGTACCCCGACCTCCCTGCTGATCTGGGCCGGAGATACCTTACCCAGCAAGGACTCGTACCCGAGCCATGGCCCGTGGTAATCCGCGGTTGGGATTGAAGTAGCCTCTTCTATCAATGGGCTCACGGGTTCGAAGCCCAATGCTTCGCGCACCTCTTGCACCAGATGAAGATCCACACCTGCCACCTTCGCGATTTCTTGATCACTGACATAGCCAAACAGAGGTTTGTAGATCCTCAGTGGATGACCGGTGGGAAGCACCTGCTTTCGAGGAGCCGGCCTCAACACCGGGAGGATACCCAGTGACTCACGGTAAACCGTGACGCTTTTTGGCGACACGCCGCACAAGGAAGCGATCGCCCCATCGGTGAGCACGCCGAGGAGGTGCTTGAAAGGCTCTATCTGTTGAGCAACCGACCATGGAGGTATCCCCAATTGCTCCCGCCGGCGGCGAATTCGATCGGGGTGTATGCCGATCAGTCGCGCCAGCTCTACGTCCGAGAGTTTTCCAAGCTTGCAGTCGAACCATCGGGCAGGCCCTACTGCAGCCCAATCTACCGGAGGGTAACGCCTCCCGCTGGTTTCGGTGATCGCCACACCACCAGCGGCCGCGTGTTCACGATAAACCCATCCTGGTGGACTGTAGTCCTGGTCATCCATTGACTTTCGAGCCTCTTCAATAGCCTGCCCGATGGCCTGGTTCAGCCTGCAACAGGCCGCACTTTGGCGTTTGGCTCCGTGCGGTTCTTGCAGTGGAACAATCTAGCGTCGCATGACGGGCGGCTCTTTTCCTGGGTGAGTTGAGAATGGTTGGAACGAGGCGGTCCTCAATCCAGCCCGCGCAGACTGGCAAGCCCATAGTCATCGCGCAGAATCCGCAGCTCCTCTTTGTCCATTTCGTCCATGGCCGAGCAGTTGGCATCGGCTAGCCCCTGACGCTTTAGCAGCGCAGCGGCATCGCCCCTGTCGTAGATGTAGCGAGAGAGATCCGCAGCGGCAAGGAGAATGCCGGTCTGCAGTTGAGTCGGCTTGTTGCGAGGTTTGCGAGGGGTGACAGCCATGTGTCGGCTCTCCATCGATGAGTGGGTCTGAGATAGAGAATCCTCAGTAGGCACTTGTGCCTAGTAGGCTGATTTAGGCACTTGTGCCTATTTTTGCTGCGCCGCTGACGCCGGTTCGGTCTGGAGACCCACCACCATCAGCACAGGCCAGTGGATGATTCGCAAGTCAAACAGCTGCGGCAGCCCAGCTCATACTGGGCATTCGGTACCGCGAGAGCTCAGTGATCAGCGGGCATGCTCATGCCTTCGCCAGCGCTTCGACCAACAGCGCCTCGAACTCATCCACGGCCAGCGCTTCCCAGCGGTCATTGACCAGCTGCTCGTGGTACCACTTCAGTCCGGAGTATGTAACCCGCACGCACACACCGCCCAGCATCACAAGCGGATGCTGGCGCACGGACGCTGGCAGGAATACGGGTGGGTGGTCGGCCACAGAAGCGCTGATCGCGAGGTTCTCCATCGCCTCACGCAAGACAACGGCGCTGACCTTCTTGGCCTGCACCTGGGCGGACAGGGCGGCACGCAGAGTCTCGACTGCTGCGCAGGAGCCGCGGTCATCCCCATTGCAGCGCGCAACAAAGTCGTCAAGCCACAGAAGCGACTCTTCAACCTCGCCAGCACTGGCGGCCGTTGGTACGGCATCGCTGCCTTGGTACTGAACGGACTGTGCCTGCCCTTGTTCTGTGAGCCATGCCGCTACTTGATCGGCGCTCATAATGGCCAGAGTTTCCGAGCAGTGATCACAACCCAAAATCAGCTGGCAACGAATGTCGCTCGTACGCAAACGCCCGTGCTGAGCATCGCTGATGTTCTTGTTGTGCGTCTGCCAGCTCAGGGACGTGCTACCGCACTCGCGGCATTCGGTGATCTTGGTGATGCTCATGCTTTGCCTCCTGCAGGCGTTCAACCTCTGGCGCAACGGCGCCAGCAGGGCATTGATGATTGTGTTTCTATGGGCTCGGCACAGCTCGAAGACTGTGCATAGCGGTGTTGCGGATGCCGGAGGTCTACACACCCGTCAGCTCGATCGCATGAGGTGGCGGATGCGTGCACCGATCTGTGAGAAGCCCTGAACGCAGTCCAGGGCTTCAGGCGGCTGCCTTACCGGCCAAACACCTGGTCAAGCACTGGACGCGACTCGATGATCACGGTGCCCAGCTCATCGACGGTCGTAGCGCTGGTCAAACGCTCTTCGACTGCAGACAGCTCGGTCAGCAGCTCATCATTGCCACCTTCCTTGTAGAGGGTGCTCTGCAATGCTTCGACGGTACGCTTTACATCGCGCTGCGTGTCCTGGAAGTTGCTTTGACTACCGGAGACGGTTGCCTGAGACCAGCTGGTGAGCGGGTGGTGGCGAGCCTCCACCTTGCCGGCACCGAACATACGGTCATAGGAACCCTGCACGAAGCCTTCGATCAGAAGGCCGTTGTTTCTATCATCCATTTTCTACATCTCATCGTGTTGACGTGATTTTCACGTCGTGGTGATGATGCCAGGCGCACCCGGCATCGGTTTTGCCGATCAGTGGCAGCACTGTATCGACGGTCTCCAAAGGGTCTTCAGCCGGTGTGCGCCGGCGGAGCTCGCGCCTAAGCCGCGGTCACGCCGGAGCCGTGGGCCGATCATGATCACTGTGCCGCCAGCTGAGATACGCTCAGGCCAACCGCGACTGGCCGCACCCAGATGGGCATGCTGCTCAGCATGAAAGTCTCCCCTTGAGCTGCCAGCAGCAACGTAGTGCCCATCACATGACCGATGGCTTTCGCTGCCTTCGGGGGAACTGCGTTGCCGATTCGTTCGCGCCAGGCCTGATCGCTCAACCCGTCCAATTCCAGCTGCTCCTCTGGCTCGACAAGGCTCTGGATCGCCGCCAGCTCCAAGGTCGTGAAGGGCCGGTGCCAGGTCCCGTCGAGCGATTCGATGATGCAGGTGAGCTTCTCGTCAGCGCTTGGGAGCTGGGTGCCGGCAACGTCCCACCGGCTGTCGTCATGCTGACCTCCCGCGACGCCATGCAAAGGCACCACGCCGTAGTGCCCGCCAGGCAGGTAGGGTTCGCCACTCGTGCGCATCTTGGCCGCTCGGGGATCAGCGACACTGAATGTGCCTTGCCCTGGGCTCTTGACGCCAATGATGGCGCCGCTGGTATCTTGCCACCGGCGAACACCGTACTGCTGATATTGCAGGGCGCCTGCCCGGGCACGCGGATCAGCCACCGAGAACGCCCCGTTTGTTGGGTTCGATCGTCCAGCCACCGTGCCCATACTTTCGTTCCAGCCATGCACCCCCATATATCCCGCTCGATATCCTGGGACGATGACCAGGTCACGCAGATACCCATCTTGGATCGCCAGGTTGTTGAGGCTGCGCCAGTCTTTCCCGGCCTCAACCAAAGCCAGGCGGACCCAGGTTTTCCATTGCAGAGCTGGCACTCGGTGCATTGGTCCCGCTCGCTCGATGTCGCCGGCAAGAGGCATGCGGCTGAGGATGTCGCCTACAGAGCGCAGGCTCTTCTTCTCGGGCTCGTACAAGAACGGCGGGACCTTCTCTACATGGCGAGCCACCAGCAAGAAACGCTTGCGGCTTTGAGCCAAGCCGCCGATCACCCCGCAGTCATGGGTGGTTTCGGCGACTGCGTACCCATAGTGGCTTAGCAGGGCGCCGATCTGGTCCAGCAGGTGCCGGCCGCGGTTGGCCAGACGCGGGACGTTCTCGAACACCAGCATCGGCACAGGGTCGTCGCGCCAGGTCTCCGCCATCAGCCAGATGCAACGCAGGGTGAGCTCGTTCAAGGCTTGGTACTTGGGGGTCGCGCTCATCTTCTCCGACAGCAGTCCGCTGGCGCCCTTGCACGGGGAGCTGATGAAGACGGTATCGGGCCGGCGGTTCTGTGCTGCACGGCGGATGTCTTCTGTGGTTGCTTCCCTCCATCCGGCTGGCGGTTCCTTGCCGTGGAACCTGATGTACTGCTCGCGGGTGAAGAGATCCAACTGCGTACCCTCCACACCGGTCAAACGCTTGAAGTCAGCAAGGCCGGCCGGATCAACGTCGACGCCGCCTAGGCACTCCCATTCAGCCTGCATGTTGCCGACGATGGGCTTCGCCTCGTTGAAGCCTTTGGCACCACCGCCCAAGCCGCAGCAGAAGTGGAAGTGAGTGAGGATTTTTTTGATCAGCATGCAGCCGTCCTAGAAGAGTTGTGTGGTGCCCGCCAAGTGGATTGGTGGAGCTCACCTGGTGTGCTTACTTACTGGACACCGAAATTAAACTATAGGACAATCTTTATCAAGAGATTATTAAACTATAGAACAACTCTCTGGCCGCGCCCTTTCAGTATTTGTCTTTTAGATTTTGGCTTTTGGCGTGAGCTCTACAGGTTTTCTTCCCCTGCATGGCTACGTTTCTGCACCACGTATTCGACTTGGTAGTAGCGCGACAACGTTCCACAAGCGTCCTCTCCTGAAAGTCGTAATGCGCCCCAGAGCAACCTGTAACTGGCTTCCGCTTGACGTATTTGAATGAGCTGGAAATCATCCAGTTGTCGGGCAGCTCGAATGCATCTACGAAGACACCTACAACCCCGCCTGGCTCATCCGTGTATCCGCTCCCGCTCGGAACGCTCACAGAGTCCCCCAAGCTTGAACAGGGAACGTCCTCCTGCACTTCGCCATTTTTAGGCCCACCGTGAAAATGAATTGATGTAAAGCCTCTTGGCATCGTCAGGTCACTCCAATTGATTGGTAGGTTCAGCAACGAAAAACTCCGGCCAAGCATGGCCGGAGTGGGTGTAGCGTTCATGCGGCCGGGCAGCATCCAAGGCCAGAGTGCGGTGCATGCCAACCGATCGCTAAAAGGGTGGGTTCCGCAGGTAGTCGCAGTACTGCGCGTCCAGCAGCGCAGATGGTGAAGGCTCGATCGCAATCAAGGTCCATTCCCCATCGACAAACCGTCCCTCCTCGCCGTAGTGGAGCCCGGACAACGAGTAGCTTCGCTCGATCGTCGCCCAGTCCTCGGGGTACTGTGCTTTGAAGGCCTCCTGGAAGGACTTGTTGCCGTAGCTGCCCATGCTGGTAACGACTTCAGAGAACTTCTCGTCTCGGTCGGTGATCAGCTCGATCGACCTGGCCATCAGTTTGGGTGAATCCTGTTCGTTGGGTGTGCGCATCAATGATCTCCGTTGCTGACTTCTGTCAGTAGCAGGATTGAGTAGGTGCGAGGCCGACAGCGCCATCGCGTTCACTGGTCAACTCGATATGGGGAACACCCGCAGATAACGAAGCCCAGACCAGCAAGGCACACTGAACAAGAGGGGGATCCCCAGTGCCGAGCAAAGGCCGGCTATAGCGCTGGCCCCTATTCTTCTCGATCAAGATCAGGCGTTCTGTATGTCTTCCATTGCAGCACCGTGTATCGACCGAGTTTCACCTTCGTCTCGGTAACCACCTGGCCAAAGGCGTAACTACCTGTCTCTGTCACCCAGACTTTAATCAAGTTCTGCCCAATTCCAGCGCCGAAGAGCCGCTGCAGCAGCGTTCGCCGGGGTGGTGCTTCTGGGAGTTGGGGTTTGTTCATGGCCACCTCTGTTGTGCTAGTTGTCCCGATGGCGCCGATATGTGCCATCGCTAGTGTTTGTTGCGGAACCGCCATTTCCAACCTGTAAACACTGGGCTGGCGCCATTCGAAATGTGCCATCGTTAGTTTCTGGTGATCCGCGTGGCACATTTGGTCGAGTCGCCAAAGTGCCACCTGCACGCTAGGAGTACATTTGTACTCCTAGCGCCAGCAGCTGATCTCAGGCACCAGATCACTCAAAGGAACACCGTTGGAGCATGTTCCTTGGCCTTCCCCCTTCTCTGCCGCGGGGAGCCCTTTCTCTGTTCGGTCTTGCGCCCGTTCCCAGGACTGTTCAGGTTCACCCCGTAGAGCTCACACAAGCTTGCGAGCTGCTCAGCCGGTATCAAGCGGTGCGTGTTGCTCAGTCGCAGCAAAATGGCCTTGGGAGTGCGCCTGTGAGCCGTAGCCAGAACGTCGATCGCCGAGCCGTCACGGTAGCTCGCAACGAGCCGCTGATCTTCCTCGTCTGTCCATTTGCTGCCTTGGGCGGTCGACTCAGCGCCAGTACTGCTAGGCGCAGGTGCCTGTTGCTGTTGCTGTTGCTGCACCTGCTCAGTTGCCCGGGCTGGCGCCGACGGCGTCAGCGCAGGTACCGCAGGAAGCTCCGAATCAAGGACCGTTGAAAGCATGGCCAACCACCTGGTGCGATCAGTGTCGCGAGAGTGGTGGAAACCAACGCTGCCGATCACCACCATCGGGTTCACATTCAACGCTGCTGCGATCTGCCAGGCGTGGTAGTTGTCCAGGAGGTCCTTGCCGGTACGCCAGCGGGAGAACTGGGTCTGGCTGACACCGAGAAACTCGGCAGCCGAGACGTCTCCGTGGAACCCTTTGACCACCTTCAGCTGGTCAAGCCAGTTAGCAGCGGTCTTGACCAACTTCACATGCGGACTATTCGTCTGGTTCGAGAACGGCGTCGACCGCTTGGCTCGCTGGGATAACGAGGCGGCGCCGGCGGCGGCGGCCAGGCGCAGGTGTGCGGTGAGCGGTACGCGCTCATCGCCGCACTCGATGCCGGCTTCATCCAAGCCCGCAGACAGATTGATCAGGATCGCGATGGATCGATTCGTCATCTCATCTTGTTTGGCCATGCCCCCTCCCCTGGATCCGCTGAGGATCGCTACATGAGGCCCTGGGATACCGAGGGCCGCCTTCAGACCTACATCATAATGGCAAATCTAATTCACCACACGTACCTATACGTCGCGTGAGGTGATTTCTTTTATAGGTGATTGCCGGCCTGTAGTGCGTGGTCCGTCTGTGTGTTTGGTCTAGTCACACACACAGAACGCAGCTTACAATCTCCCATGGCGCCCAGCAGACGCCAGCTACCCGTCATCGCGAAGCTGCACGAGCAGCACTGCCAGCTACTCAAGATTCGGACCATAACTTTGGCCCTGATGCATAGCGGTGGACGGGTGACGCAGCAACAAGTAGGGCCGGAGAGATATCGTGGCAACCGAACACACTCGACCTACCACCGTTGCGCGTATCAAGCGCGTAGCTAAATTAATCAAGCAAGAGAAGAGCATTCCTCATCATGCTGCCCTTGATGAAGCGGCGCAGAGTGCTGGCTTTCAGAACCTCCGGCATGCCCAGTCAGTTTTAGGGACCGCAAAGAAACTCCACCAGACTTTTGTATCCTTCTACTGGAAAGATCACGGCCAGAGCCCAGATCCCTTCAAACGTGGTCCTGAACTTCGATCGGGGCGGACCACCCTGTCATTCCTGCTGCCGCTCCCCCTGACAGAAATTCTCCCAGGAAGATCTCTTGAAAGGACAGCCTACCTATCCGGTTTTCGGCTGGAGGCCCCTGATCATCTGGAGCTCAGGGGTGATGCTTATAGCGAGCACGACGGCCTGAGGAAGGCGCAACGGGCCGCACTCGCTCTGAATTTCATGGCTGTGACAGGTTTCCGAGCCCCATTTGTAAACGAGACCTATGGCACAAGCCTGAATCTCTCAAAAAAGGCGGATCACAAGTCTACCTGGTACGACGATGAGTCGAAGTGCATTGTCATTCTGGATGAGCCATATCGGCATTTGTTCCGAGAAGAGATCGACTGGGCTAAAGAGCACGGGTTTCATACAGTTGGGATTCGATGGCGAGGGGTCTATTCGGCCGGCGAAACCCCACGCCTCCACTCGGTATCAGCCGCTCTAATCACGCGTTCGGCCAAGAAGCTCCATGCCCTCGAAGCCCGGTTACAAGCTGAGGAGTGGACATACGACTCTCACGCATACAACAGCCAATTCATCAGCCCGGCTAGAGCGCTCAGTGGAAAAAGGAGGCGTGCGAGGATAATGCCACCCCCTCAAGGGGTTGAGCGAGACGGCGCTGTGCCTTGTGGCCCCGGTGAGCCGGGATTTCGCTCGCGATGGCGGCCGGCTCGCCGCATGGACTTGGATAAGCACTTACAAGTCGGCCCTATTTTGGAGAATTTCCCGTTCTCAATGATTTTTAGCCCTACGTCACCGCTTATTGATGTCCGCATAACCCTTAACAAATGGTTCGAGGAAGAGTACGAAGATGCAGAGCTTCCCGACAAGCAGATGCGCCAGGACTACTACTCACCGGCCCCTACCCCCATCAGAGGAGCAGCTGACGTCCTGGCAGGGCTAGGAGTGGTCAGGCAGATGGTTTCAGATGGGTATCAAGACTGCAAGCCAAAGAAGGACCTCCTAGACCGCCTAGATAGATGCGAAGAGTGGGTTCGCCGGTTCGCTGCACGTAGAAACCCGTAACCCTCCCCCGCAGCCTCAAACAACAAAGCCCGCCATGATGGCGGGCCTTGCGAGTAGTGCGGAGGTCAGCGAGCTGGGTTGAAGATGAGCACACCTATCCCAAGCATGAGGAAAGGAAAGCCGATCGCCCCCATCGTCGCAGCCGCATCCAGAGCGTAGTACAGCTCAAACGCTGCCCCAGCGACCAAGACCCCCAGCATGAGCACGATGAAACCGGCGATCCCCCTTTGGGACAGGACCACACCGGCCGCCGATAGAATCATCACAGCGGTCTTCTCTGGTGACATGTTCAGAGCGATGTTCACCAGCTGCTGATCGATCACCATGGGACCGATGCAGAAAATCCCGACGGCCAAACACATTGCGCCCAGGACCCGATAAACCGAGCTTCGGTCAACACCGTCCACTGCGTCCAACTCATGCTTTTGCATCACCTACCCCCTTCTGTTCTGTGTTTTTGGCTGCCTCAAACAGCCCGCCCCCAGTCGATCCGTTAGTCGGTCAGGTAAACCCGCTTCCTCGCCTGCTCTTCACGCATCCCGATGTAAGCCATCAAGGTGTAGAACAACACCAGACCTCCTGGCGCAAGGTACATGACAGCCTTGGCCCCGAGGATGCCCAAGGCATCCAGCTGAGCTCGGATCTGCTCAACCTGGTCGCCTGCAGGTACCGGTTCGATTCCCTGAGTCAGTCCAGTTCCCATGATCAGAAACAGGGCCAAACCGAACAGCCCCATGAGCTTCCACATACGTCGGGCAGGTTTGGACATCACCAGCATGGTGATGCACAACATCAGGCTAAGGATGTAGTACCTGGCTGTATTTTCAGTGAACCCTAAGTGTTCAACCCCGGCATCGAACAGGCCGACGATACCAATCATTGCCCCCGCGAGCGCAACCCCTGCAAACCAACCAAAAACGATCCCGAACAGCGATTTCATATCTCGATTCCTTATGGCTGGTGCTCAGCGCATCCAGTTAACTATTAGAGCTCCACCCCTTGTTCGGTGGAGCCTTAGATTCGGAGGTGGTCGGCACCGGCCACCCCGAGACTTCACCGACTACTCGGCGTAAGCGTCCAACTGCTTCTTCAGTTCGGTGCGCTGCGCATCGAGCATTTGGTTGAGCTGATCCGCTTTGAACACATCGAACGGAGCCCGGACAAACGCCAGCACCTCGATCGCCGCCAATGTCTTGCCTTCGACTTTGCTCGACTGCTCAGAGGCCGCGGCGTCGGGAAGGCCCAGCATCTTGGTGCAGGCGCTGCTCGTGTAGTCGTAGCAGCCCACCTTCGCCTCACCTGCCAGAACAGCGCTGCGGAAAGAGACGCTCGGGAAGATAGTGGTACCACTCACAATCCCAGCCATGATCAGTACCAGGCCGAAGGCACTGCCCATAAATGCGCGAAAGGCGCCGATGACGAACGCGAAGACGCTGACACCGGACAAAAAGAACGAGAGGGTTGGAGGAGTTACCAACCACGAGGCATGTTTCAGGTCCTCGGGGCTCACAGGAGCCTTGAAGTTCAGAACGGCTGCGCTGATCACGGCAAACACGACGAACAGCACCGGCACGGCCAGTAGCAGGCTTGCGATGATCAGAGGCCCCTTGGCGGCCGTCCCTGGCGCAGGGTCGACGTATTCACTGGAGGATTCCTGGTTACTCATAATGCTCACCTGCTGGGTTAGTGACTAGGGATGTAGGGGGCGTGTTTTCCTGGCTGTGCAAGCCCTTGCGGATCTCTTCTTTCAGCTCCTGGCGCTGGGCATCGAGCATTCGGTTGAGCTGGTCCGCTTTGTACACATCGAAAGGTGCTCGCAGGAAAGCCATCACCTCGATCGGCGCCGATGTCTTGCGTTCAACTTTGCTCGACTGATCGGATGTCGCGCTGCTGGGGAGGCCAAGCATCTTGGTGCAGGCAAGGCTCGTGTAGTCGTAACAGCCGACCTTCGCCTCGCTTGCCAGCACGGCGCTGCGGAACGAGACGCTGGGGAAGATGGTGGGCATAGCAAGCACACCAATCATGATGAGGAACAGTCCCAAAGAGCTGCCTCTGAAGGTTTGCAGGGCGCCACCCATGATGCACATGAAGCTGAAAAATGCGCAGATGAACGACAGCGATGGCGGAACCACCAACCAGGAAGCGAGGTGCAGGTCCTCGGCGCTCACGGGAGCCTTGAAGTTCAGGACGGCGGTGCTGATTGCCGCAAACACGACGTACCCCACCACCGCAGCCATGAAGACGCTCGCGAAGATCAGTGATCCCTCGCCTGCCGTCCCCGGCGTGTGATCGAAGTAGTCATTGGAAGAATCGTGGTCACTCATGATGCTCACCTGTTGAGCTCGTCGCTTCGGATGTGGGGAGGGTGTCGGGCTGAGTTTTCAGGCCCTTGCGCATCTCACCTTTCACTTCCAGGCGCTGTGTATCGAGCATCTGGTTGAGTTCATCCGCTTTGAACACATCGAACGGAGCTCGAACGAAGGCCATCGCTTGGACAGGGATGAATTGGTGGACACTCGGCTGGGCCGGCTGATCTAGGTTGGCTGCGCGACTGGGTAACCCCAGCATCTCGGTACAGGCGAGCAAGCTGTAATCGTAACAGCCGATTTTCGCTTCCCCAGCCAGAACAGCACTGCGCAGTGAGACACTCGGTTCAGTGGAAACGGCGCCGATAAAGCTGATCATGAGCACACCGAAGCTCAGGGTCATCGGGCTAATCAACTGAAGCACGAGTGCGAAGCCTATGATCAACAATGCGCCGGAGATAAAGGGGAGCAAGTAGGGGGCGTGCACCAGCCAGGATGCATGCTGTAGATCCTCAGCACTGACCGGTACTTTGAAAGTCAAGACGCCGATGCTGATTGCCGCAGCAATGACATACAGCCCTAGCAACGCGAGGAACAGCCCCCGGAAAGTCAGCTTTCCTTCGCCGGCCGAAGCTTCTGCGCGAGCGAAGTATTCGCTGGATGAATCGAAGTCACTCATGGTGATCACCTTCTGAGTTCTAATTGTGGATGAGAGGTCCTGAGCTCTACAGCTTCAGGTCCTTGCGAATGTCTCTGGCCGACGGCATCCCGCGGTACCGATGCACGGTGACCCCGACGGCCTTCATCAGCTCGTCGCGACGCCGGTCCTTTGCCTTGGCCTTGCCGCTGTTGTGCGTGGAGTCGTCGACCTCGACCAGCGCTACCGGCTTGAGCTGCTTGTCGCAGAGCAGGAAGTCGCAGCGGTTGTGGGCGACCATATGCCGTGCGTGGTTCTTGTCGGTCATGGCGGTGGCTTTCACCTTGATGAAGGCGCCGAAGACCACCTGGGGCGCGATGACCAGGTCGTCGCGTACCGCCTCCTTGAGCCGCCAGAAGAAGTCCTGCTCGCGCTCGGTGAGCAGGGGGATGCACTGGTAATGCTTGGTCGAGTAGCCTTTGCGGCGCTTCAGCATCGCAATGGCGAAATACGCAAAGGCGCAGATCACCAGCGCGGGAACAAGCACTCCATCCATGCTGTTGAGAATTGACATACCTACTCCTAAATAGATTCTTTACGCGTACCAATACGCACACTGGCTAAAAAATGGCGTGTAGTCCGCCTGTGATGTTGGTCAAGTAAATGTGATTTCGCTTCCAACTCGGGAGGAGCACGCGCCTCCGCCGATCAACAAACCTGCCCTGGGTATTGCTCGTTGGGCGTGGAACCGTTAGGGTGAGTCATCCTCCCTTAGCGACACGCTCGTGTCGTGCAACACCTCTCTCCAAACCTCCCGTAGCCAAAGCAAGTCACCGTCCTGCAATCATGCGCGCCGACTTGACCAATCACACAAACGAACCATTCGAAGCCTGCCCCGCCTGGCACGATCATGAGCGCCAGCAACGCCGCTAGACGTGATCCTCCGAGAGATGCCCGGTGACCGCCGGCAGCTGATGCGAGGGTTGGACACCCACCACCCGCTTGCCCCGTCGAGAACCCCGGCCTTTCCCCTCGCCCGCGGCTTCCGTCTCTTTCACCGCCCGAGCGGCCATGCCTTCATTGACCATGTCCAGGATTTCCTGGGACATCCGCTGCTGCACAATTCGAGAGTTCCCCATGCGGTAGTTCGCATCGGTACGCTCGGTATCCGCAGCCTTCGCCCATTCCCTCAGGGTGTCCCGGGCCTCACCGATGCTCCCCTTGATCTTGACGAAAATCTCGAACATCAGCGGGTCAATGGAAACGGATGATTTCTTGGATTTTCCGCCCGCTTCCCGGCGGTAGAAGATCCGGATGAAATCGTCAGCCATGTTCGCCCCCTGCAACGATCAGTAGGTAGTGCATCAGGCCACTTCCAGGTGCAGGTCACTGACCAGGCGCCCGGTGATATCTGGGCAACCGATGAACAGGCCACCATGCAGGCGACCCTGGCGCACCATCGACGCAACGGTATCGGCCGCCTGGGATACGGAGACACCCACTACGCCCGCGATCGCCGCCGCAGTCAGGGCCGCATGACGCAGGATGGCCAGCTCGATGCGCGACTCAACCTGATCGCCCTCGAACAGCAGGGCAGCATCGGCGCCGACCAGCTCAGCCACTTTGGAAAGCGCCCCCACGCCGGTGATCGCAGCAAAGGTCTCGGCCTCTTGTTCAGGGCTAACAACCAGCGATAGGCCCCCCACTTGTTCGGTGTGCTTCGCGACAGGTTCCACCGCTTCACCCACCACCCCAGCGGTCTCGCAGTAACGCAAAACTGCCTGGATCTGCTCATTCACCTCAATGGATTCCATCGCACGGGTCAGCGCCACGTACAGCAGGTGGAGCTCTTGGCGCAGCTCTGGGGTATCCAGCACCAGCGGCAGGCCGGCATCGGTGATCAGGTTGAGGAAGTCGCTCAGCAGAACCACCTGCGGAAACTCCAAACCTTTCGAGCGGTGGGCAGTACAAAGAATGACGGTCGCGTCGTTGATGTCGCTGACGCAAGCATCCTTGATGCGCTGTACCAGGCTCGGGATTTGATCGCCATACTGCTTGGCAACACTGATGAGGGCGTGGATCTCTTTGTCATCGGTGTCGTTGGCATAAGCCTCCAGATCTTGGAGAGAGCGGAACGCACTGAGCAAAGGATCGCGCAGACGGACACCCGTGTTGGCGCGCAGGTGGTGCACTTCAACGAGCTTGTCGAACGGGTACTCGTTGACGCCACCCACGAAGTGAAGACGCTGGCCTTCCAGCAGCTGGACAGCACTGGCGAACAGCTTCGCATTGGTGCGCCCGATGATCGCGTAAGGCTTGGTGCGGTCGACGGCAAAACGGGTAGTCAGCTCATGGCGTGAACTGCGCACTGGATCCTGCTCGCCGGCGAACTCACGCAAGAGCATGGTGGCCAGCTCGGCGATGCCGGCGCCATAACGGTGGCTCTCGCTCAGCGATACGACCTGGTCGAACTGCGACGGTTCGAAGGTGTTGTAGGCACCACGGAAACCGAAGATTGCCTGGAAGTCGTCACCGGCCAAGCGCAGCGGGCAGTTCTGCCGCAGGATCACCGCAGCAAAGACAGGATTGGTGTCCTGGTACTCGTCCAGAAGGATCTGGTCGTAACGGTGGCTCAGGTCAGGGTCACCCAGGCTCCACAGTTTCAGGTAGCCGTCGTGCGGCATTCGCAGATGAGTGGTTTCCAGGAACTCAGCACGCTCGGCTTGGCTATCGCCGCACCCGCGAGACCATTGGCGCAAGCGCTGCAGGTCTTCCCAAACAACCTTCGCCCACTCCGCTGTTTTCTCACGGTCATCGCCAACGATCTGTGCCGGCACATGCGCTGCCAGGATCTCCCGGTCTGCAGAGACCATGTAGTTGTGCAGAGTGACGTAGAGGTGGCGAGCGAACGCCATTGGGATGCCGTACTGCTTGGCCAGGTGGGATGGGTGGAGATCATCCTGCTTGCCAACCTTCTTGAACTGGCCACCGACTTCCCAAGCAAGCCCATGACTGGTCTTGGTGGTCACGTTGTCAGGGAAGCGAGCAGCTGCGTCCTCCTTGTTGGCCTTTCCAAAGGTCACATACAGCAGGCGCTGGGTTGGGAACTGCAGGGCGTGCTTGATGAGCAGCGAGGTCTTACCAGCACCCGCCTTGGCGCGGATCAGCAAGCGCTTGGCGGTACTGCCCAGGGCAACAGCCTGGTCTTTGTTTGGGGTGAAAGCTTTCGCGGCCATTGCCGGCCTCCTTGAGGTGCGAGTGGTGAATCAATCGTCGTCTTTGCGGAACATGTTGAGGCTGTCATTGAAGATGCAGTGAGGGTCTTCCTGATCCATCAGCCGTTCCTTCTTGCTGAACTTCACGTTTGGGTCAGCAAACAGGTTGAAGAACAGGACCATCGGAATGCTGGCTGCGATCACCAGGAGTAACGAGCCGGCGAAGGCCCAGCCACCAAAGGCCTGTCGAACGTATGCAGCAAACAGACAAGCTGCAGCAGCCAGAGCGATCGACCCGGCCCCCTTCCCAACCTGCTTCATCACAAAGGACTTGTTCATCTCGGTGGCTCCTTGGCACAACCATTTATGGCTCCACAATACCTATAGATTTGTATGGATGCAAGGCAAATTATAGTTACGTGTTACGAATACAGGCACAACCATTTATGACTCTGTAGCGAGAAAAGCGTTGGCCGCCAGCACAACCATTTATGCCCTAGGAGAGACAAAAGCGGAAAGCCGCAGCACAACCATTTATGCTTAAGCGCAGCCATAAAAGCCGGCCCCGTCGGCGCCGATACGCCGCCCAGCAACCAAAAGGGAGGCGCTCGCTGGCAGAGATACCCCGGGCCGCAATCGCCTAGGGGCATGCACGCATGCAATGAGCTGAGAATCATGGAGGCAATGAAGTGCTTCCCACCCACGAGACACCGAACAGAGAAAAGCGGCTCCAAGCACCCTGAGCTGAGACGAATCCGACCAAGCACCACCACTCGGCACCAGGTGCTGACTACTGCCAGCCAATCGTCAATACCCGCCTGCCCGGTCACAAGCGGCACCAGGAGAGCAGCAGGGTCGGCCTCGCCAGGCAGGTCACATACCACCCACCGCCAGCCAAGCATCACACGCTGCGAGCCGGATCGAGCACCGCCAGCACAGATCCAGCTTCACCCACCACCGGCCGCCGGGCATCGCACTCTGCCGGCCACGCCAGGATCGCAAACCGCAGCAACAGGTCTCACACCGCCCACCACCGACCGCGACCGATCATCGGAGGCCAGCTGCAGGACCAGCATCGAGCCCCTGCACAGCCAGCCTCTCTCCTCCCCCCGTCGCATCCTTCTCAGCCCGTCGCTCTCCTCCCCCGTCAGATCCTTCTTGGGGTCGCCACCGACTGCCGGTGGCCTGTTTCGCTTGACGCAACCCGCAGGGACTGACGGTTGAGCGCCGGCCGAGGTGCGTAGCGAAAGGCACAAATGGTTATGCTGTCGGCAGGAGAAAAAGCGCCAAACCTGCGGCAGCAGAACAAGCGCCAGCACAATGAAATGCCAATGCGGCAGCGCAACAACGAAACCCCAAACTAGCGATGGCACAATTCAACATCTAGAACTGGTGCGAGAACAATAGGATCCCACCACTCATGCTCTCACGCACAGCAGACGACGTAGAAGTCGCAGTGAAATAATGGAGATGAAGAAGAGAAGAGAGAAAAGAGAATCCACAGAAGAAGAATGAACCCAATACGTCATCAGCAGAAGGGAGCCGGCGGGTGCAGAGGCACAAGCGGCACAGAAAGAACTGGCAGATCCACAACGGCCAGCCCCACGACAGGCACCCAAACCAAACTTGCAAAACGAGGGGTGGCACAACGAGCAGCGGAAAAAGAGAATCCGACACAAGTGCCGGCGCCAGAATGAGGCCGATGGTGCAACCGGAATAAGAGAAAATGAATGAAGAGAATTAAATTAGATTAAGGGAGCGGGCGCGAGGCAGTTCGGTTCAAACACCGCCAGGCCCAGATAAAAGTCAGCTCACCACCGAATGCAAAAGCAATTCTCAGCGGCCGGATCACACTACGCTCAGCAAGAGCCCGGATAACACTTCGCCAAATCACCGGTAGGCTTCTTGTCCGCTTTACCGAAGCCGCAGGATCCCACTGCGCATAACACCGGTCAGCTTCTAGTTAGCTTCGCCAAAGCCGCAGAGTCACACATCGCGTAACACCGGTTCGCTTCTAGTCCGCTTTGCCCATAGCCCGGTTCATACTTGGCCTGTCACCGAATAGTTTCTGGTCGCCCTCAGCCACGAAAAAAAAGCCCTGCCGACGTTGATCGACAAGGCCTTCGCGAAACTGATTAGCGATTACTCATCCACGTCGATCTCTCCTTCGAACTTCGTTTCCACCTGGTCCAGCATGCTGCCCACCAGAGACTCAAGAGATGCCAGATCATCTTCTCTGGCCTTGAGCGTCAGCTTTACGCCATGGCTCATATTTCGTACCCGCTCGTGCATTTCGGCTCTGAGGTCAAAGAGTTTGGAAACCCTTTCGCACAGGCTCAGAACAAGCTTGTGATTGGGCTCGAATTCTCGGGCTCGCTTCACTCTCTTCGTGAGGCCTTTGTGGCTCACGTTCGTGGACATCCATTTCCCCTTGCCGGCCTTGAGCTTTCGATAGACCCGCACGAATGGTCGCGATTGGCCCCGGTGCTGGTTGAAGTCGATCCCTATGCGCCCCGTCTGGAACGGCTGCATGACGTAGAGCAATTCACCCATGCGGACCAGGAGCTGATCGATGCGAATCAGGTAGTCGACAGCGGTGTCGACCGACTCCTTGCCTTTGCGCCGAAGCTCTTCGAAATCGTCGATGGAGGGGGGGTTGTGTATAGCCATTGTTTAAGCGTTCGCCGGGGGGTTGTGTATAGCCGCGCCGAGGGGGCGCGTTCCGGCGAATTTTCTTTGTCACCATCCAGTATTGTCAATACGTGTTATGTATCTTAGACTCACATCAATGCATACAGCACAGTAGCTACATCGCACTGCACTGTAGGCACTGCACACTGCACAGTGCGCATCGTTAACCCTTCTAAGTCACTGGTTTATATAGGTTTTTTTCATGAAAGGTCGCGTAGCAATCGGTTTGGATGCGGGTCGTAGTGCCATTAAAGTCGTCGCTTACCACGACGGCAAACGAACGGATATCATGTACCCCACTCTGGCGGTTCCAGCTGTCGAACTCACCGACCCGACGACTGCGGCTCGCGCCCAGGCCGAGACCGAAATTGTCGATGGCAAGGCATACTTCACTGGCGATACCGCTCGCCTCCAGGGCAACCTCACCTCCTCTATCGGGTTGAACGACAACTGGACGGATACCGCTGAATATCTGGCGCTTATTCAGTCGGCTTTCACCAGGTTACGTGCTAAGGGAGTTCAAGGTATTGAGGAGGCATTTGTAATTATCGGTACCCCGTCTAAGTTGTTCGGCTCTCGTAAGGACAGTCTGGTCGAGCGCACTCGGAAAGCACTCCCTAAAACTGTCGAGTTGAAAGCACTTCCTCAGCCAATGGGCGCTTACTGCGACTACATCCTTGATCAGTCGGGCATGCCCATTGAAAATCTGATCAATGGTGCTAACGGAAGGCCTAAATCCTATGGCGTCATCGAGGGTGGGCATTACTCGACTGACTTTCTTTTGATGAGGGAAGGTCAATATATTGAACGGGGCGCTGACTCCTGCGCAGGAATGAGTGCTGCTGCAGAGCAGTTGCGCCGCATCCTAGGCAAGCGCGAGATTCAAGCAAGCCTGGTGGAGTGTGAGGAATCGTTCAGCACCAAATGTCTTTTCCAGTACGGTCAGGAGGTAAACATTCAAGAGCAAGTGACCGAAGCTCAACAGCATGTGGTTCAGGAGGTTATCTCTAAAGGTAACTCGTTGTTTTCCGATGATGCTCGTTCCCTCAATGGGATTTTAGTTGCGGGTGGAAGCGCCGAGGCGATCTATGCTCGCGCCAAAGATGTATGGCAACACAGCATTCTTGTAAAAAATCCTCGCTGGGCTGTTGCTGACGGTTTTGCTCGCTATGCCCTTGGACAAATCATCCGGAGCATCGTAAACGCGAATGCAAAAAGGGTGTCTGCTGTAAATGGCTAAGTTAATTCGTGTATATGACCCTAATGAAACTGAGCGCAAAATAAATCTGAATATCCCAGAAGACGTTTGCCCAGGTTTGCTGGAGTTCATGTCCGAACTGCCATACGGTAAAGACACGCCTCTTATCAGGGGAGTCTTTTATCAGTGGTTTTTGAGCCACAGTGAGGCCGGCACCCTAGACGAAGCTCTGAATAACGCTCTTGCTGGCCCGGGGGGAATGATTGCGACGGGCCGCCAATCCAAGCGTGAAAGTGCAGCTCCACCGAGCCGAAAGAAACGGGTACCACGGCAGCGAGAGATCACCGCAAAACCAGGGGCTGTAAAAGCTCCGGCAGTCGCGCCGCCCTCAGGGCCCCTAGCTCCCGCTGAACCGATGGAGCCGGCCCTGGTTGTCGAGGAGGTTCGCCCTCCCCTGCAACCTGAGCCGGTGGGCACCCAGAGTGGTGCTCCCTTGCACACAGGTGCTGTCGAGGCTCATGCACTGTCTGTCCCTGTCGCCACCCCACCTGACTACGGTATGGATGCTCGGGACTCGTTGATCGACCAACAGCCGCAGCTGCTCTCAAGCGCAGGTGCCCTTGATGAGGCCAGCCCATCGCATGACTCTCAAGATCCGACCACGGCCGAACCCACAAACTCGCAAATGGCAGCACTCGATGCGATGGGCAACATGTTCTAGTCCTCCACAAGCAATCAGGTGAACGATGAAAATTGGCTCCAAACTGCTGAACGTCGCTCAGCGCATAGCGGCAACCACGACAGATTTTGTTTTGGTATCGCTGGTACTGGGTGGATCGCTAGCACTACTGGCTTTAGTCATGGCTCATAATGCCCATGTCGATACGTCGGGCCCATTCGACGTTGCTACCCCCGGCCTGAGCTGGACTGAGGGGGCAGCACTCAGCCTGGCACCTTACTTCCTTGTTCTGTTGCCTTTGGTGTGGTTGATCTACGAAGCGACACTGACCAGGACTTGGCGTGGCACGACGGCCGGCAAGCTGTTGTTCCGTGTCAGGACGATCTCGCTCAACGGCAACCTATCCATCTGGCAGTGCATCTTGCGCACCACCTTGAAGATCATGTCCGTCTTGCTTCTGCTCAGCATCGGGCATCCGCTCGTGCTAGCCGTTGTGCTTGCAGCCTTCATCGCGGTTCCGGTTTTCACTGTGAAATCCCAGTTCATCTTCGACCTCATGGCGTCCACCACCGTGACTAAACGGGGCACGTGACCACCCGCACCAAATTACATGACCGGCCTCAGGGCCGGTTTTTTTTGGGTGCGCCAGGCATGGCGCGTTGCGCGCAAGCGCAACCAGCTTGGCTGTGGTGGCCACGCTGGTGACTTGGAGGTGAAAGTCCTCTACACACCCGGCAAGGGGAAGTGTTAGCCGAAGGCAAGGGTGTCGCGGGTGACTGCGAATCTGAAGGAAGCCCGAGGCAAAATGCTGGCCTGACGAACAGGAAGCGGATAGAGGCGGCGCAGCGGGGTAAGATGGCCCAAACCGTCAAAGCCCGATACTTGCACGGAACGCTGTGACGTAAATCCGACAGGCATAAGCAGGAAGGTCACGCGAATTACCCTGGGAGATCTGTAGGTTTGCCACTGTGCTACCGAGCGTCGAGAGGCGACGGGATGAACCTACAGAAGTCAGCCGAGGCCGTAGTAAGTGGCAAATAACCATGCCACCAAGGGCCGAACAGGTTATGCCGCCAGTAGGCGTCAGAGTCTCGTCGAATGTCGGAAAAGCAGAAATTTCTCCGCAAGAGAACTGTAACCCCAAGTCCGGGACAGAATCCTGGGCTTGCGGCTGTCAGTGCGCAGACATCGGCGGCGTCTGTGGCGTGGACGAACGCGGAGCCGGACACGCTGATGGAGCGGGTGCTTGCACCCGCCAACCTCAAGCGTGCGTATCAACGCGTAGTCAGCAACAAGGGTGCACCGGGTGCCGATGGCATGACGGTCGACCAATTGGCAGGCTACGTGAAACAGTATTGGCCGATCCTCAAGACTCGGTTGCTGGCTGGCGAATATCACCCGCAAGGTGTACGCGCCGTCGACATCCCCAAATCCAAAGGCGGAACACGGCAGCTGGGTATTCCCTGCGTCGTGGATCGCCTGATCCAGCAGGCTTTGCTGCAACAGCTCACGCCGATCTTCGACCCCTTGTTTTCGGACTACAGCTACGGCTTTCGTCCGGGCAGAAGCGCTCACCAAGCCATCGAAACCGCCCGCGGCCATGTGGTGGCGGGTCACCGTTGGTGCGTGGAACTCGATCTGGAGAAGTTCTTTGATCGGGTGAATCACGATGTCCTGATGGCCCATGTTGCGCGTCAGATCGAGGACAAACGCGTTCTTACGCTGATCCGTCGTTATCTTGAAGCGGGAACGATGTCAGGTGGACTCGTCAGCCGACGGCAGGAAGGGACGCCGCAAGGCGGCCCGCTCTCGCCGTTGCTGTCGAACATCCTGCTCAACGAACTCGATCGCGAACTGGAACGGCGGGGCCATCGCTTCGTGCGCTATGCCGACGATGCGAACATTTATGTGCGTAGTCATCGTGCAGGCGAACGGGTCATGGCCAGTGTTGAGCGTTTCCTGATCCAGCGCCTGAAACTGACACTGAATCGGGAAAAGAGCCGTGTGGCACGGCCTTGGGCCTGTGATTACTTGGGTTATGGGATGAGCTGGCATAAACAGCCGAAGCTGAGGGTAGCGAGCATAAGCCTGCACCGCCTGCGCGACCGACTCAGGGAACTCTTGCGTCGGATACGGGCCCGCTCAATGAGATTTATCGTTGAGCAAATGACTCCCGTGCTGCGTGGTTGGGCTGGCTACTTCAAGCTGAGTCAGAGCAAGCGGCCACTTGAGGAGCTTGATGGCTGGGTGCGTCACAAACTTCGTTGCGTCATATGGCGTCAATGGAAGCGGCCCTCTACGAGGGCGCGCAACCTGATGCGTTTGGGAATCGACGAGGCGCGGGCGTGGAAATCGGCGGTCAATGGCCGAGGCCCATGGTGGAACTCGGGAGCGTCACATATGAATCAGGCGCTACCGAAGAAGCTGTGGGATCGACTCGGGCTGGTCTCAATACTGGATACGATAAACCGGCTTAATCGCATAACCTGAACCGCCGTATACGGAACCGTACGTACGGTGGTGTGAGAGGACGGCGGTTGTGAAACCGCCTCCTACTCGATTATAGAAATGGTGTTTATCAGCCCATGTTGAACATTACCTGAGGCAAAGTTAACGGATACTCCCACTGGAGAAGCCAGTCAGGTCCGAGGTCGCGAAGCCTCCTTTGTAGTCAGCAACACGGTAACGGGTTAGCGCACTACCCACATACCGCCTGATATCTCCGCTCCCTAATGCATCCCCTGTGTTTGCCTCTGTGTTCTCGACTCGGTGATGCACCGCCAGTTTTGAGATCAGACAATAGTCGAGTCCGGGCTTCTCCCAGGAACTGACAACACAGCTGGACGATTAGGTCGAAGCGGTTATCCCTCAGGTCGCTCACCACTACGTGAGCAGCGCAAATGACTTCCCCGGACGTATGTCCTTCACATAGCAGCCAGGTGCAACTGGTGGGGATTCGCAAGCTAGCCAAGCAGGACGTCGTACTGCTGTCGACTATCCTAATGGCGATAAAGAGGTGAGCTCAGTCTTGGTAACGGTGGATTCTCCACCTACAGCGCCGCGGCAGCTGTGGTTACCAGGACTGGGCTCTTTGTATATCAAAGGCCCAGTTTTTTTTCGCCGCGGGCGCCTTTGTTAGCCCTTACGTCTAGAGGCGTATTAGCCTCCACTGTCTCAGTGACGTCGGGCCTTCCACAGACCCACCGTACCACTGCCGCCGGCAGACTGATCGATGTTTGGAGAGTCGCCCGTCTCGATCACTTTTGTCCTCACTACCGATTTGTACGCCCCCGTCTCCAGTTTACCGATGTACTCCTGCCAGTCCTCCGCCGCATGATTCTCGTTGGGAAGGGAATGACCTTTGGTCTTAATCCCACACCTCACACGATCCCGACCAGCTGCGTCCATCGCATAGGTGGTTATTGAATAGCCATCCCTCAGCTTCTCTTGCACTTGAAGCTCCAAAAGCCTGCTCATTTCCGATTTGTCCATTGCAACCTCGGTAAAAACATGTGAGGGGGCGAGCGGCTGGGAGCCGGGGCCACGAGATGAGGATCGCACACGCCACTACCATCTTGGCTCTACCCTAGCGGCAATGGCACCATTTCTTCGCTAGTAGCTCTGAGATACCAATCTGAAAGGTAAGGGTTAGTACCAGCTGCATAACGCTTCGCAATTCTCGGATGCGATCTCACCCAGGCTCTCAATCCCTCCCAAGCCTTGCTGCGATAAAAAAGCGTTCGACTGTCCCAGCCCCCGTGGTCCAGCAACTTGATCCCGAACTCATCCGATAAGGCACGGGCATCGTCAATAGTGAACCCCCTGAGAAATACCCGAGCTTCACTGCGATATTTGACGATGTACCACCCAAACCCATGGCACCTATAGCTAGTAGGATCGAACTGAACGATGTTGCACACCCCGAGGTGCACACCATCATGGACGGCCGACCGTGGGGTGATTAATGAAATCCAGGGGCCTTCGTAAATCATTGAGGCCTCGAAAAGCTGACCCCTGATGGTGGCGCTGTGGAAGACGTTATTGTTCATGGCCTACTCTACCTCTCCGCACTACCAGAAATTTTAGCCGATCCCCCTCCTGCAGCTCGTTGAGACGACTAGCGGTGCAGCGATTCGCAACTAACGCAGATGGCTATTTGCGCCGCCGGCAGCCCCGGCCCCATCTGCATGAGCATTTTGCCACTAGCCTCCATGGCCACCCATCAGTATTATAGTTACATGTTATTCAACCCCCTGAGGCTCACGTGATCCATAAAGCAATCGCGGCATTAGCTGCCACCTGCGTCATCATCGCCTTACCTGGTTGTGCAGCGAAGCCAATCACCGTTGAGAAAGGCCCGGTGCGCGTTCAAGCAGCACAGATCAACGGGCGCCTGGTAGAGGGTGTGCCTGTCAAGGCCGTGACCGAGGACGCCGCCCTTGGTGACATGACAGCGTATGTGAATGACGCTCTCAAGAAAGCTGGCTACAACCAGACTGCGGGTGATGCCAAGGTCACGTACACAATCAGCGAGGTCTATGCGGGCCCAGCCTCACAGTACAAGGAAGCTCACACAGCAGTGGGCAATGCTGTTGCCACGGGTGCCTCTCTGGCTGTATCCCTCGCGACCTGCTCACTGCTGAACAATTGCACCGACTCTGGGATGGTTGGGAACAACGTCGCCTCAGGCCTAACCGCAGCATCCGATGCAGCACAGACCACCAGCGGCCAGAACGTCGACAAGCTCGCGGGGACGAACCTGGTGATTCACACGGTTTGCTTAACCGGCCGGGGTTGCGCCAGTTCAGCTGCAGCGACTTCAGACCCCTCGATCTCGCTGAATGATCTCCGTATGCAGAACGCCATGCTGGGCCTTCCCCGCACGATGAGGATCGGCGAGTAACACCGCTGTTGTACGCTACCGGCTGCCTAGCAGCCGGTCTTCAAGGTTAGCACCATTGCTCCAGTCCCTTCTCCTCAGACCTTCCTTACTTAAATCCCCCTCTCACTGACGCCAGTCCAAGGCATCTAGTTTCTGCAAGAACGTTACGCATCTCCCGTTATCAGGCCTTCCACTGTTCCGGTGCAGGTCACTTTTAGAGGAGATTGCGATATGGCAATGCGCATCATCACGGGTCCAGCTGCTCAGCAAAACTCCGCTGCTTGGTTTGCATGGCGTCGTGAGGGAATCGGAGCTAGCGAGGCGCCCCAGATCATGGGCACGTCAAAATTCCGCAGTTCATATGAGCTTTTCAGACTCCGCCTGGGCATCGGGCCTCCCCCGCCGCCAAACCCCTACGTCGATCGTATTCGAGCCAGGGGTCATCAGCTGGAACCCATAGCTAGGGCGGCTTATGAAAAGCACACCGGTACCACGGTTACGCCCATCATTGCCGAGAGTGACTCGATCCCATTTATCAGGGCATCGCTAGACGGGTTCAATCCCTTTCTGGGGATACCGGTCGAGATCAAATGTCCAGGGGATACAGCTCATGGGCTTGCTCTCAAAGGAATCGTCCCACCGGAGTATGTGGACCAGGTTCAGCACCAGATCTTTGTTGCTGAAGCCAGCTTCGCCCACTACTACTCATTCGATGGGTCTAAAGGCGTGCTGCTCAAAGTCCCGCGTAACCAGAAGCGGATCGATCAAATACTTAAAGGCGAGCTCGACTTCTGGCACCGGCTCCAAACAGGCAAATGGAGTACAGATGAATGGGAAGCCGCAGCGGCCGCCTGGCGGCTGTCAAACCGGCAATTTCAGGAAGCCACAGCGCGAGAGGAAGCAGCCCGAGCTGTGCTGCTCTCTCAGATGCCGCCAGGCCGCAAGCGACATGAAAGTGAAGGTGTCTCTGTTCACCTTTCCACACGTAAAGGATCTGTCGACTGGCGCGCCTTGCTCAAAGCACACGGCGTAGACCTGACTGAAAGCCAAATCGATGTCTACAGGAAACCCTCTGTAGAACATGTGACTGTTCGTGATCAGTTCAATGCACCCCTGACGATGCCTAACTTGCCGGCGGCGACTTTGCCTCAATCGGTATCCCCCACCGTGCAAACTGGACAGCCAGCACCTAAACCAGCGGTACAAACCTTGAGGAAGGAGTTCATCTTCTAACGCTACACCCCCCGGAAACGGGGGTTTTTTTTGCCTGTTTTGCACAGGCGTGTGCGGCATCCCCTCTCATAAAGCGAACCTGGGAGACCAAATGAAACGTATCAATAGGCATGTATCCGCGTGGCTTGTAGTAGTTTGTATCTACACCGCGTTGGTGGCGGCTACGGGTGCATCGCATAAGCTAGCGCTATTCACATTGACGTTTGTTATATGTGTACCAGTGATTGCTTGGTGGAAAACAGGAAGCTTCACATATTGGCCGGTTATTCATACCAAAAGTGACAATGCTTCATTTAAACCAAAACGGACATACGACCACGAACGTACAGGACAGACTAAAGGCAAGCGGGATACGCCGAAGGCGTATGACCTTAGCGACATTCCGCACCCACCTAAAAGAAGAAACGATGCACATCTCAAGAATCTTCCTCAAGGAAACGGCATCAGTCCACCCACCAGTAAACAGCGGCCAAAACCCGTGCAATGTGCACTCGTAGCCAAAAGGGTCAAGCAACTGATCCCGGAAAATGTAGCTCCTACTATTGGATCCATGGGCGACCTGTTCGAAGATCAAACCCGCATAGTAGACACGTTAGAAGACATTCTCATTGTTCCTGATGGAGACGTCTTTCTTTAACTGCATCACATAAACCAGCGCCTTATTTAAGGCGCTGGTTTTTTTATTCATCAAATAGATTACACTTCACCCACCCAAGGCCTGAGCTGCATTTTTGCATACGAAAAATCGTGCAGACCAAATTTTGCACGCATTAAACCGCACTTTTTAGGGAACTTTTCTGGCGCCGATTTGTTGACCCTCATAACAACACGTCCCTATAATTTGTCCCGCATCGCCAATCAACGGACTAGATAGGAATTAGGGACACAGCATGTCTTTCAGCTTTGACACATACCAGGGAGCTACGGAAATCGGTCTTTCGTCGCTGGGTTGCCTCTCAACCGATGGCAAACCGCACTGCCCACGATTCAATAAAAGCTGCTCTAACAAATGCGCATCCAAGTGCATGCTCAAAGCAATGACAGACTTCCCAGAAGCCAAGACTGAAATTCTTCTGGCTGGCGTCGTTATCGCGTCAACATTTGCATCAGATATGACTGAGGTTCACGCGGCATTGTCCGGCTTCGAGCGGGCAATCCAGGCTACCTGCATCTGATCACTCGCCCCTGCATCACCAATCACATGCCTGCGTAATGCACAGTACAACGATTTGAAACGGACCAGTCTTCCACTTACGCGTTATGGATTTGATTGACGTTCTCTGTCACGTACGTATAATCAATAAAAGCGACCTTATGCGGTCGCTACCAGAGGTAATGCTTCATGATCCACGAGTACTCCCCAATCGAAATCGGCCTGGACGCCCTTGGTGTGGAACCTGGTCAGAACCCCAGCACAGTGTTCGGGGTGGATGATCTAAGCCAAGCGGACCAGATCCGAAAAGTAGGTGAGCGGATCGAGCACGCGATGAGTGCCTACCCTGAGATCAAGACTGAGATCTTGGCCGCCGGCATCAATGTCCTCCTCGATGTGTCCAGTTCGCTGGCGCAATTCAGGAGTGTCGCTCTCCCTCAACTGGACCGATCTGTGGATACCGTGGCTGCGTAGGTTGGATAAATCAACGAGCCCTTTATGGCAGTAGAAAAGATTGATGCCCTGGAGCAAGAGACTGCTTCAGGGCTTGTGCAAGACACCGACATCGAGTCACTCCCCCCCTCCGAGCCATCCGGCCCCCCCTCGACCTTTGAAAAGCTGTGCGGGACTTACATCTCGAATGTGGACCGCTCACGCAAGTTTGTGAACCGTCTGGCCTTCGAGATGGATCGCGATGAGCGCGTTCGCAAAATCTGCAGGGTCAAGCTCCGTCAAAACAAGTGCGAACTCAGCGACTTTGAAGAGGTCCTGCAAAGGACGCTGGAAGTCTTCTTCGGCTCTATGCTGGCTAAGATTGAAGATCAGGATGCCGTCTATGCGGTTGTGTACGCTGTGGCGCACAACGTCAGCCGAGAAGTCCTGCGAGATCGCCAGAAGCTGATGATCAATCATCGCTCCATCGAGGACATGCAAGAGAAGGGTGAGGAACTGGAGCAAGTCGGTCTAGCCGACCAGGTAGAAGTAGACCACGATCGAGATATCGATACAGAAGCTGCCACCATTAAAATGGCCGCAGCACTTAAACGGGTGATCAACGGAGAACAAACAGTGGCCAGTTCCGGCATCTATGCCATGGATCAAGATCCAATGGTACGCCTTGTACAACCTCAGCCTACGGACGACCAAGAAAACGATACGGACACTTCATCGCGATCCAAGCCAGCTGATGCTGGTGTGAAGCGTCCCCGCGGCGGAAGCCGGGCCGAGCTTTCGGTTGATCAGCAAGAACTGGTGAAGATCGGCTCTGACCTGGGCCTACGCAATCAAGACTACGCCTTTGCCCTGGGCATCGGTCTCCCTCGACTCTCCTCCTACATCTATGGCCGGACTGCGTCGGTGCCCACGGAGGTAATGGAAAAGGCTCGGGGTCTTCTGGCAGAGGAGCCGCACCGGAGAGAACGCCTTTTGCGTTTCGACCGGGACATGAACGTCATCTTGGCTGAATGGATGACTCGCCTCGCCATCGATACCGAGAAAGACGAAGACATGGCCACCATACTTGGGGTGACCAAAATGACGATCTACCGGTGGCGCAACAACGAGACCAAACCCGATGCAACGGCCCTGGCTCGTTATGAGCAGCGGATCGACTACGAAATGCGCATGAGAAAAGCTGTAGAGCAGCGGCTTCAAGCAGAGCGCACTTAAATAAGAACCCGCATCTATGCGGGTTTTTTTTGGACGAAAAAAAACCGGCTGCAGAAGCCGGTTTTGTGAAGAGCTAATGGGGCTTAGCTTTTCCAGGATTCGACGACGTCACCACCATACTGAGTTTTCCACTCTTTCAGCTGGCGGTGATTGCCGCCTTTGGTCTCGATAGTCTCACCGGTGTGGGGATTTTTATAGACCTTGACCTCACGTGGCTTACGTTGCTGACGATCGGCTTCTGGCCGTGCATTGATTTTGCGCAGACTTGAAGCCGGGTCAAGTATGGCGATGACCTTGCCCAAATTCGCGCCGTACTCTTCCATCAGGCTTTTGAGCTTTTCTTCGAACTCAATCTCACGTTGCAGCCCTGAATCATTTTTCAGCGCTTCCAAAGCAGAAAGTTGCTCTTGCAGTGCTTTCTCTGCAGCACGAAATTCAGCCAACTTGCTCATGCGTAATCCTCATTGGTGTGCAATTCAGCAAACAAGTATCTATAACTAATTTGCATAAAAATTACTATACCCTAGGTGCTGTTCTTTTTCTACTGAGTCGACGGAAATTCCATGATTTGCAACGCTGATGAGTACGCAGAAAGCGGCCGCCACCACCACATTGCAACACTGCTTGCCGGCCGTAACTTCGAGGGCGTCTACTTGATTTCAGAGCCACCCAAGAGCGCACTCATTGAGGGGGAGACTTGGTTGAGCTTCATTGCATCCGACCTCACCGGCACCATCAGCTGCATCGTTGATCCAGCAAGGGCAGGCTGGGTAGAGGGTGACTGCTTTACGAGCATTTGGGTGCTTCTGAGAGGCCAGGTAGCTCACTTCCAGGACCAGTTGCATGCGCGCATCAGTGAGCTACACCAACTGAAAATGCAGTGGTAAAAAAAAGACCTTCTGGAGGGTATCCAGAAGGTCTTTTTTACACCAAGGCCCGAATGCAGGCCTTGCTCAATGCAACACGGGTGATGCTCGCCATCGTCAGTACCTGATAAGCGGCAACAGCCCTCCCCTCCCCCAGCGCCAAGGTGGCCAGCGTCAGCAAAGCATCTGCCGGCACGAGCGCAAACTCAGCGGAACTGGAATCTTCGAAATCAAGGGTGATTTCCTCATCATCTGCCACCCGATCGCCGGAGCATAGCCCGTCAAACGCATGAGGGGCCTCGGATAGGATGAGGTCGAAGAACTCAACGTAAGCGCGCAACTCGCTGGTGGAACCAGCTGAAAACGTGCGGCCATTATTGAGGGAATTTTGAACGGTGTGAATCACATACTCGACAGCCTCTACTTCGCTGAGGAGGTCCTGCTTGGCCGACAGTAGCGAGTCCTGTACAGATGACCCAGTGGCAGCATCTGTCAGCCCGGTGACATCCAGGTCACCACCCAGATCGCTATAGCGACACTGGGCGAGCACCTTGATCTGGGCTACGTAGGAAGAATCGGCTTGGACCTCTTCCGCGAACGGCTCCCCATTGGGGAACAGTCCGGAAATCAGCAGGGAACGAGTTTGCGCTTGATTATGTTGTGGGTACGAAATCATGTGGGTCTCCTGAAAGAGTGTGCTGTTGAGGCTTTTCGCCTAACTGCCTTGCCTCAGGGGATGTGTCACATGCGTGTGTAAGATGAAATCACGAACCAATAACGAAAAATACTATCAAAATTTAATCAATACAGGTGACGTACATCTCCGCGTTACGGATTGCTGAAATTACTTTTTTTTGGCCATTTGACACTATCGGCGCAGGTTTCCAATTCTTGAATCATTAATGACCGTGCCTGTTCAAGACGTTACAATTTGAATTTCTACCTACGGATAGATGGCTCAAAATTTCACTGAGACTTTTTATGAAAGCCCTAGCAAAAATATTCAAGAATCCCGCAGCCTTACCCACGATCTCTTCGGTGGTTATGGAGCTACTAGCGATGTCTAGGGATCTCTCAGTGCCGTTGTCCAGCATTGTGAAAGCAGTGAGCCTTGACCAGGCTCTCGCCGCAAAAGTACTACGCACGGCCAACTCTGCTTATTTCGGACGCAGCGGAACTGTCTCCCGTCTCGAAGATGCCATATCTACAATTGGCATACACAACTTCCGTACCACCATTATCACGACTGGCCTACTGAAGGCGCTGCCGGACGCACCAGGCATTGATATGCCGACCTACTGGAAAATGGGTTTGCATACTGCGTTCATGGCATCTGCCCTGGCGGAGAGCATAGGTGCAGAACGGGATATCGCTTTCACTACGGGTTTGATGCAAGGCATAGGCGCTCTACTCATTCACCTGGTAATGCCCGATGAAGCCTGCACTGTAGTTCAATCCGTTGATGCATTCGATCTTGTCGGCCGGCGTCCTGTCGAGCAGGCGCAGCTTGGATTTGACAATGCTGAGGTTGGAGCAGAGCTGCTGAAGCGCTGGAAATTCCCGACCCCAATCCAAAAAGCGTTGCTCACGTATTCCAATAGATCCCCCCTACCCGATATCCTTGGCCAATTGCTATCAGTATCCTCGACCTATGCTTATGGCGTGGTTATGGGGTTGGATAGATCATCACTCGCAGACTGGGTGGACCCAGAGATAGCAAAATCTCTTGGCCTCTCTCATGATTTGTTGGATAGCTGCCGACAACGTGTGTCTGAATCAGTGCTGATGATCGGTTAAGAGAGAAGGATTTGTAGTGAACCCAGGGCTCCGCCTATATCAGGCCATAATCGATAGATCTGAACTGCTATCGCTCCCCTTCCAAGAGGCTAGCAAGGCCTGTGGTTTCACCGCAGACACGCTGGCCAGTTGTTTTGGGGATGAGTCAAAAGCCAAACCGCGCCCCCTCCATGACGTACTGGATCGAAAACGAATCGACCTTATTGCTGCATTTCTTCATTGCTCGGGGTTCCGAGTTCTGCAGATGGCGGACGTTTTTCGCTGGTCGGACTACTGTCTGATTCAGCAGTCAGCGGTGTTCAATTCGAAAGCTGTCAGCCAGAGCCATGAGACCGCGGCCTATTTCGAAGAGGTCACGAAGGCAGACGTCGCCTCATCCCCGATTTTCATTCTGGATGAACTGATCGCAGCCACTTGGTCAGAAGACCTGAAGGAGGCCGCCGAGAAAATCGATGTGCCGTATGAGACGCTCAACTCGTGGCGCACAGGTCGCCCTAAGCCCTCCCTCCGCGATCTTGCTGCTATCAGGATCGTAGCAAAGCGTATTGATCTCGGAACCCCAGTGATCATGATGGCGTTGGGCGTACTGGCGAAATCTGATTTCCAGCTGGATGGCTGCTCCGTCGACATTGAAGACGAGCTAAACAAAGCCCTGGATATAGACATCCTGTAGTATCTTTTGCGTAGTTATTCCCAAATGGGATATAACACGTATTGATAAGAAAAGACCCTATTGCTAGTATCCGTAAGGCTACGAACGGTATTTTACTGAGCCAAGGGTTCTTCTTTATGCGTTTCGATGCCCAGTCTGCATCTGCCAAGCTCTCTAGTTTGCGAATTCCTGCACCCGACATCGAAGTGCTCGATGAGGTTTACAAATCAGAGGGTGATGACCTCACCGACGCGATCGATCGGGCAAAAGCCGGCGACAACTCAGCCCTGCACTATCTTCGTGGAGTTTTCTTCACGATTCTACCAGGGTGTACCGAGCGCATCCTCCAGGCCAAGCTCCCACAACCATCCCTCCCAGTGCTGATCAGCATTGGGAAATCCGAGGGCCCGCAGTTCTCTCAAGATCTCAAACAATGGGCCAATGGTGGTTACGTAGACTCAGATGTTGGTCAGTCTCTGTGCGAAATCTACCGGAACGCTCATTCGCAGCACAGTGCATCCCTGGAACCAGAGGTGCTGATCGAAGCTGCGGATATTGAGGCTGCCGAGGAGCCTGTCACTTCCGACAATGCCTGCGAGCCTGCAGGCGAGAAGACCTTTGTTACTCGGCACGTGTACGGCGGAAAGGTCGCCGTTTGCTTCCAGTCCGATATGACCAGGGGCGGTGAGCACACGATTAGGATCGAAGCCGCGGAGTCGACCGCATCCAAGAGATTCAACTGGTCTGACAAGATCAGCATTCAGCTATCTGGACGCGAGCTGCCTGGCGTGCTGGCGACCTTCATGCAAATGCAGACAAAGTTTGATGGGAAAGGGCATGGTGCACAAAACGAAAAGTGGTTCACGATCGAGAATCAGCCCGGGAAGGTTTTTCTCTCAGTGAATACGAAAGGCCGGCCACCTCGATCGGTGCCTATCGGGCCAGGCGACTGCTTTGGCGTGGTGACTCTGCTCATTGAGCAGATGCTGAAGAACTCCCCTTTCCTCTCCGCTGATACGCTGTTGAACATTGTCCAGCGCACCGCACAGATAGCCCCGCAGCCGTCCTCGAACGGCCACAGATAGCTTTAGATCTTCGCTCCACCCAGCAAGAATTGCAGGAGTGTTTCCGAGCTTGGGGTCTCAGGGAAACGCTCCTGGAACTGGATCGCTACCAAGCAATTGATCACCATCGTGTTCAAACCCTTCGACCGGTATTGCGAGTAGGCCAGATCGTCTTTGCGCAGCTCGGTCTCATATTTCTCCGCAAGCTCTTTCTTCTGCTCGTCCGACAGTTCCATGAACTGGGCGCGAATAGCTTCACGCTGAGCTGCTCCCCACTGCTCCAGCAGGTCTGCCATTTGGTTCGATGGTGCTGCTTTCGGCGCTTGCGATGGCGCCTGCGCCGGCTTCGACTTCTCACCGGTTTTAGAGGCGGCTGGCTTTTTGCCCCTGCCTGGTTCCGCGGCCTTCTGTTGAGTTGGCGCCTTGGCGTAGTTGTTGGCTACTGCAGCCTTGAAATATGCCGCTGGACTTGCAACGTTAGCCCCTTCCTTGCGCATCTGTGCCTCGGTGTAGTCAGCTTGCGCAAGCAGGTACTCTTCATCGTGAGTCATGCCAAGCTCATCGATATCTTTTTGACTCAAGGACAGTGCTTTAAGGCGCTTTGACACGTCCTGGCTAACCAGCTCTGGTGATGGTCCAAGGTCTAGGCCAGGCTGAATCAGTGTCTCCAGCTTGAACCAAAGCTTGTCCATCTTCCGGTTTAGCTTTGTGACGTGCGGTGAGATGCGGAATCTGCGTTCAATGCTGTTGACCTGGTCGATTGCGCGACCCAGCATTTTGTTGAAGTCGCGAAATTCGGCATGTGGCGTAGCAGATCCTGACAGCACAACGCTCCACTCAGACCAATGTGCACGGTACGTCTCTCCCATGGGTGAGCCGAGGTAGCGAGACGTGATCTCGTGCAGAGTGAGAGCAGAGAAGCTGGAGAAGTGGTACTGCATCCGCAAGTCGATCAAGTTGAAGATCGCTGGGTCGAGTAGCCGGCGTTTCAGATCCGGTGGGAACGAAAAGCGAAGGGTCTGGCCATCTTCCAAGATGTAGGCTTCAGCGATCAGGTTTGCGATGCCCCATTCGCTCTTGCGCCCAGGGCTTTCACCCTTGTAGTCAAACTCCACCTGGGTCTGAGACATGCTCACGAGTACCTTCTTGAGGTAATCACGGCTGTTCGACGTGGTGTGTCCAATGTTGTCCTCGACCTGTTTGATCGGGATCTCATGAACCATCTCCTCTCTCGGCCGCTGCTGGGCGAATTGAAGGAGGGTGTTGTAGAGTTTTCGCTGAAGGAATGTGAAGTCACTGGCGGCAGAGACGTTTCGCATCGAGAGGGCTTCGGTTGCCTTTTTCAGCTCTACGGCTTTGGATGGCTCTACATCACGAACGACCTGGAGCTTGGGTGCCCTCTTGCGTTTAGCTGGACTGGTATCCGTTGTCGCTCCGGCTGTACGCTTTGCTCTCGGAGCTCGCGGTGTGGGGGTTTCTGAGTCCATGTGAATTGTGCCATCGGTGACTGTGGTGGCACATTACTCGAACGTATGACTTCTGGTCAACGAAAATACGGTTCCAACGTCAGTGCCCAATTGTGCCATCCCTAGGTACCGCTTTTGCCCTTCGCTTTTGACTCAAAAAAGCGATAGCAAAAAACCTACAACAGCTTGTTTCTGTTTTCACTGCTTTTTTAAAGCTTTGTTAGTGAATCACTCAAACCCTTGATACACAAGGGCTCTAGCCATTTTTCTGTGCCATCTCCAGGGGAAACAGTGCCATCCTCCGAGACTAATGTGCCGGCGGTAGATGGCTCCGGTGCCATCCTTAGAAACATGTGCCACCTTTAGACCCGTACTGTGCCATCGCTAGGCGATCTCGTGAATTGTGCCACTGGTAGGCCTGTGGCTTCCTAGCAATGGCACAATTGGGCCAATCCCAGTAAATACGGGCTTTCCAGCCATTACTGATGATCGATTTCGCATCGGCACCCTCCCTAACGATGGCACTCTTCAGCACGATTCGTGGCACACGAACGCAGCGATCTGCCGAAATTGCTTTAGCAGTGCTCTAACAATGGCACATTTCGTTTCTTCAGCCTTATCAGACACCTACAGAACCCCTCCTCCCCCTGACGATGGCACAATTGATGTTCTAGGGAGGTGCGACTCCCCCCTTAGCCCCCCCTAATAGTGGATTGCCACGACGCATAATGACTCAACCTGTTTGAACTAGTTGAACGAAGCCCGCGATCGGCATCGTTGATATAGTTTTCACTGTGAAAAGTGGCATAAGACTGATGGGGAGACACTCGAAGCGTGGCACATTTGGCTGGGTGGCCACTGCCCTTACCTCATCTAGAGATGGCACATTTCGGACGGCTTCCCAATTTTGCCCACTAACCATGGCACATTTGGGCAATTTCGATCTGTCGTGCCTCTAGAGATGGCACATTTCGCTGTTTCGCCCTGTGATCAGACAGCCAGGTCCAGGGAGGTCCGCGCCTACGAAGGACGCCACCTCTAGCCATGGCACAATTGGCGGCATGAGGTTTTCACGTGAAAACACTGCAGGCGGTCCCAGCAGGTCACCTCGATCAAGAGCCCTGGGTCACTTGAGCCATGACAGAGAGAAAAAGGGGGGCGATCGAGTCGACCAGGCTACGAAACAAGATGTCAGGCTCATGCTGCGTCTGATGGAACGAGCATGGGCGATAACGGGGGAATAGGACACCATTGCCAGAGTGCCCGTGGCCTTATCGGGAACAGCCGTGTTGCCGGCCTAATTGGCGGGAATAATGTATCTGCTCGGCCTGGCAAGGCCTCCTAAATGGCAGTCGGACCGAGCGAGCCCGCACGCAGCTAAAGCCCGGGCGGTAACCAGGTGCGCAGAACACGCTCTCTCTATGGGTATGGGCAGCATGGCCCTGGTCTTGATCGGTTGCAGTCTTGACTGGCCTCGCGCCGGCAGTGCCTGCCTACACGGTACCCAAGACCAGTAATGAAGGGCTGCATGATTATGTGGGCCGTATGTTGTGGGCGGCCTGGTCACATATGGCAGAGAGCGCCAATGACGCTGTGAAGGCCCAATTGCAGTCAGAGTTTGAGCTTTCGACCGCTTCGCGGAAGTCACCCTCCTACAGCGGTTAAGCCTGGGTAGTAAGCTGAGGTCCATTGCCGTTGAGATGAAGGGCCAGTACCTCGTGATTCGACTTCGAAGCTGCCTGCGGAAATGAACAGGCAAAAAAAAACCCCGCTAAGCGGGGTCTGGGGTTATCAGAATTGGAACCGAGGATCACCTGTATCCACTAGACCATCCTGAGCTGGGTTTGCATGCGCAGCAGCGTCAGCTGCTGGCGACGGCTGGCTCACCGGTCTAACCTTTGGTGTAACCGAAAGGCTGATGAATGGTGCACCACCATCCACGCCGTCTTTGCGCCAGCCTGCAATGCGCATTTCGTGGTTGAAGCCGAAGCTACCCGCGTAGTCGGGACCTTTTTCCTTCTTGTCAGCTTCCTTGAACAGGCTGGCATTGATCCCGCCTACTGACAGTGAGTAGAACTTCTCGTTCGAGCCGTTCTTCTGCTTGAGCCAGACCGCTACCTCAAGCTTCAGCTTATGGCTGCGCTCCTTGTTCAGCGGGAACTCCATATAGCCGATCATCACGGGTGCTGCATCAGATGTGCGGTTCTTGTTCTCGAAGATGGTTCCGGAGCCTTCGCTCAATACCAGTGCAATAGACATGCGTTTCTCCTGATCTTTTGGGGGCGTATGCGCCATAGCTTGCACTGCTGTTATGCAGCACATGGTTTTGTATTCGACGCATAACACGTAAACGTACTTTTATTGAATCCTATGGTAACAGATTGATCTGCTTGCCCCACGCCCTCTACTCTACAAATCAAAGGAGGACCCCATGCCAGGCCAAGCATACGCACCGTCTATGTACTGGTTACGTTGGGCAGGCGAGAACAATTGGGCGGTTCATCTATGCACTTCACCTAAAGTCCTTGATGACCGGGGGCCTGATTTTCACTGTGAAATGGCTAATTTATGAGCTCGTTTCATCCCTACGTTTCACAGTGAAATGACCACGCGAGTTGATTGACGGCCCGGTACCGGAATCGAACCTGGAGATCGTCGGGCTGCGCAGCACCGCGCAGATGTACTACGAGACCGCCCAGCGAAAAGGCCTGAGCATTCTTCAGCTGTGCAAGCGCATCGCTTGGAAGGCCCAGGAGCACCTGGCCATCGTCAGCACCGGTCAGGACGTGGGCGACAAGATGGAGGCTTGGGTCGAAGAGGAACCCGCCGATAGCGTCAACATCGCGCCCACTCACTTATACCCATGGCATCGATGATTTCGTCGAGTACGTGCTGCCCCGAATTGCGCCGCCGGCCGGATCCGCTTCCGCGAGAAATACGAAGGCAGAACGCTGCGCGAGAAAACAGCCCTGACCGTGCCTTAAAGCCGCTTCGCCTGGTCCTGGCCGGAGAGTCGTCATCATGTCGCCGGCCTTGATTCAAACCGAACCCGCCCCGGTATCAAAGGTAGCCGGTGATCCGCCTCTTTCCGCCGTTGCCTGGGGCAGTACGCTACGGGCAACGGCGGTGGTCACCGCGTGCAGCGGGGCACAGCTCAATGGCATGACCATCGACTCGGGACCCTCGCTGTATGAACCCAAAAGCAGCAGGTTCTTAACAAGCTGGCCCGTTATCTGGGCTCTTGGTTGTGAGTGTTTTCACTGTGAAACGCACAGCTTGATCCAGCAGCCGGCACGGATTTAATGCACTGCCGTTAACCCTGTCGATCCTCGCATCCCCTATGACCGTTGGGCATGGTGGAGAGCAGTTCGCGGTAACCGCTCGTAATGGTGTGCCACCCCGCGGGTTTTCACTGTGAAAACGTCGGAATGCCGCCAGTGGCGCGAATTGCACCACGGAGCTGATTAAGCCAGGACAGTTCGATACCTGTTTACGTACTGAGCTGCGTTTTGAATCCATGAGTTCCCTCACCGAGGTGAAGCTTTTCACAGTGAAATAGAAACCCGGAACCTGTCCGTATATGAAGGGGGCCGCGGCTTTTCACCGTGAAAAGCTCGATGCCAGATTGAAGCCAGGCGCGCAAAGTCGGATCACTCATGTCCATTTCCTTTGGATCTGCAGGCACTACCCCAGACCAGCAACCCGTAGTCTTTTCACCGTGAAAAGGGAGGCGGAAATCTATGGGCATTCACAACATGCACATTCCTGGACGCTGGCTATTCAACTCGGCAGTCGGCTGCTCATAACTTGAGTCTCCTAGAAGATGTCCGGTAGCACCCGGCTTGGTAAGGAGTTCCGCCCAAGTGCCCGAGCGCACTTTTCACCGTGAAAAGTGGGGATGGGTCGGTGCTCGGCAACTTGCCAGCTGCGCCGGTGATGTCTGGATCGCAGGAGCAGAACGAGACTTCTGGGCACGACTCGGAGAAGGAAGAGAGCAGGTGGAAGCCGATTACCTTTTCACTGTGAAACGACCCGCATTACAGCAATCGGCGGGAGCGCGTCGAACTGTGAAATGGTTTGGCTAGGAGAAGGGCTGCTAGAGCGTTTCACAGTGAAAAGCATGACGGCGTGACTTCATTCATCCAGCAAATGAGCTGGCTATGCGGTGCGCAGTGAGCAGTGAGCAGTGTGAGGTGTGCACTGCATAGTAAACACTGCACAGTGCGCAGTTGGTAGTGAGCGCTGATGGAGGGAGCTGCTACATAGTTGAGATGGGAATAGGGGCTAGTTTTTCACAGTGAAACGCCTAGGAGGGGGCGTTATTTTTCACTGTGAAAAATAGCCAGGAGGACAAGAAGTGATGTGATCCGAGACCGAGCTTTTCACAGTGAAACTACGAAAAACTCAACAATATCAGTGGATTAAAAAAGGAAAGGCGAGGGCGCCTTGCCGCCGGAGGGACCGGCGGCGGAAGGGATTTTAACTACGCGTTTTGAGCATCTCCTCGATGTATGCGAGGACCTCTGCGGGATCAATGCCTTTGGGAGGAGTGAGAATCAACTTGCGCCCATCGATACGGGCATCCAGCTGGGTGCGTTCCTTGTAATCGATTTGCCGCGGAGGAACAGGGGCCTGAGGTGATGTCTTGCGCCGAATCTCACCTTTGGCCCAGTTGATTGCGCTGTCCTGGGATGCACCTTCTTTAATACGGTTTGCGGCGGCCAGAACGGTTTCAATATGTCCCTTGTCAGCCAAAGCAACCATATCGGAGACAACCCTGTTACCAATCAGGTCAGGATCTTCTTCCAGCAGTGAAATGACACCCTCAGGCAACTTGAAATAAGCAAGGCAGCGGCTGATCGTGGCCATGCTTCGACCGACACGGCGGGACAACTCCGCCTGGGACTGTACAACCTTGTCATCGAGAAGCTTCTTGTAACTTGCACCACGCTCGAATTCAGTAAGGTCTTCCCGGGCATCGTTGTCCGTAACGGACAAGATCGCCGCTTCCGCATCCGACAGATTCCGGATGAGCGCGTAGATGTAGGCTTTTCGGAGCAGCTCATGAGCCAGGAACCGGCGCTCACCAGCAATAAGCTCGTAAGTACCGTCAGCAAGAGGGCGAACGATAATCGCGTTGTTGAGGCCTTTATCTTCAATCGTGTTCGCGAGAAGGCCGAGTTTCTCGGGGTCAAATTTGCGGCGTGGCTGATACTTCCCGCGGCGTATGAGCGTCAATTGCAAGAACTTTGCCTCGCCTGGCAAGCGCTCGCCGCTCAAGAAAATGTCATCCAAGCCCGGCTGGTGAACGTGATCAGCATCAGAAACCGGTGCACGTTCCAGCGGCTCCGCTGAACTGTCCCTTTCTTCATCAAGGTGCAAAGAACTGAGCACCTCGCTCATCGGCCGGAGGTTAGCTTCCGGAATAACCTTCGGAACATGTACGCCCTGGATGCTAGACGAACCCTCCGCCGGCGCGATCACAGTAGGCTTGCCGATCGGGCTAGAACTCCTCATTTACCCTTCTCCAGGACTGTTTTGATTCGGCCAACCATTTCCTCGAACACATTGCGGAACGCGACCAAAGAGTTCTCACCACCTTGTTTCCAGAGGGAAAGAGGTACGCCGTCTTCCAGGCTTTTCGAGTAGTCCTCGGAGTGGAAGAGCGGTTGTTCCGTAACCTTCCCTGGGAACAAACTGGACAAGCGAGCGAGGTTCGCTTGTAGGCGGGGGCGGTTGCGCATGTACATGGTGGGAACTGCAACGATCTCTGGAGCCCGACCGAAATCGGTGCTCATTTCATTGATCTTGTGGGCCAGTCGAGATAGCGCACGGAAGGAGAATTTGTCCATACGGATTGGGCACAGCAGGAAATCAGCTGCGGCCAGGCTGTTCCGGGATAGCATGGTTCCAGAAGGTGCGTTATCCATGATGATCACATCATAGCTTGATAAGTCGCAGTGAGGGAGCTGACCTTTGCGAGCTCGTTCGATGAACAGTGAGTACCGGAAGTCGGCACCCTGGGCGTTACGGAGCACAACGTCCATATCGTCCAAGGAATCGTAAGCTGGGATGAGGTGGGGGCCGTGCTCGCCAAATGGTTTTTTGATCACTTGGTCCAGGGTCATTTCTGGGAAGTTTCCGAGACGGATCAGGTTCCCGAGGTGGCCCTCTACTGCTCTGTCAGCAGGAAGGCCAAGCTCTACAAGCTCCTCGGTAGTCTGGTCAGGGTCATAGCCCAGCATGCTGGACACGTCGGCTTGAGGATCGTTGTCAATGATCAGGGTCTTGAAACCTGCCAAAGCGAACTCGATGCCGATATTGCAAGTGGTGGTAGTTTTCGCGGTCCCACCTTTTTGGACGTAAGTCGAGCAGGTGATTGGTCTCGAAAACCCTTTAGTGTTCCCATTTGCACGACGAATCGACGCAATCAGGAACATGTCAGCTAGCGTGTAGCTCCTGACCTCTACGGATCCGCGTGCGACACGTGCGATGTTGAGGTCGTGTTCCTTCTCGATGGCTTTGAGTGTCTGCGTGCTGATCATCAAGCGTTCAGCCACAAATTGTGGGGTGAAGGTTAGCTGAGTGAAATCAGTGAAGATGTACTGATCGAGTGGCGCAGCAGCTGAAGTCATGTGGTTTACCGAGGTCAGGTAGGTAGGATGGCCGCATTTTCATACGAATCCATACGGTCAGACAAGAAAAAACGCATTTCTACCTGATAGAGATAGAACACTTACTGAAATCTGTCATCTGGTAGTGTCTGGGTTAAAACGCTGTCAACCAGATGATTTTGGGTAATTAACTGATTTAGCGACAAAAATATCGAGGGTAGGGCGCTCAGATGTCCGTCGTAACGGAGAGGGCTCTATGCGGAGGACGTACACTGCAGGTATGAGAGTTGTTCGTCGAAAATGGTCGGACGATGCTTCATCCCTCACAGCAGCCGGGCCATCAGCGAAGGGTGGCCTTGGCAGCCACCGTCACTGATTCAACAACACTGAGGCCTGGAGATATTTACCGGTGTAGTCGAGGGGTGCTTAGGGTTTGAACGACACCCGCATGCAAAGCGTCGTCCTCCGTATGCAGGTAACGACTGGTGGTTTCGATTTTGCTGTGACCAGCCAGAGCCTTGATCATCACCAGGTCACCAGTAGCTTTGGCAAGGTGACTGAAGCACGAGTGGCGGAGCCAGTGCGTTGAGGCCTCCTCAAGTCGATCGGCCAAATCGAACTGGCTGCGCTCTATTGCCAGGGCTGCAGCACGATGCATGATCTCTTTGACTGCTTTCAAAATGGTGTCGTTATGCGCGCGTTTGAGCTTTGAGTTCGAGGCGAGGAGGAGGGGGGTTGTGTCCTTCACTGGCACCTCACGTGACAACCCGAACGCGTGGCGATACTGCAACAAGTCCTCATAGAGGTCTTCGGATATCGGCACATCTCTAACCTTGTTTCGTTTGCCCAGCACCTCCAACCACAGAGTACCGCTTGCTGATCGCCGGATTTTGCCCATGGTAGCGCCGGTCGCTTCGAACGTTCGCACGCCGGTCATGTAGAACAAGCTCAACATGAAATGGTCGCGAGCTCGTTTGAGTGGGCTTTTTGTAGCTGCGATAGCCTCAAATGCCAAGCCTATGGCTGCCTCGGGAAGCAGCCGTTTGATCGTCAAGTCGACGTCGACTTGGGGCTTGGCCACGAGCGACACTGGGTTCGCTTTAAGGCGTCCACCCTGGATCATCCACTTGTACATGCTGCCGATCTGGATCAGGGCGTACTGCTGCGACGCTTTGCTAAGTGGTCCAGCGAACGGTCTCCAGTCTGGATGAGAGCGCTTGTGCTTTGTATGCGATACCCAAACCTCAGCCGGCTGTGGGTCAGCCATAAAGCCGATGTACTGGGTGATGTCCATCACAGTTATTTGGGAGAGCTGTTTACCCAGGGTGTGCAATGCCCAGAGGATGAACCGCTCCACTTCCTTCCGCATAACCCGTTTAGTCTTAGGGTTCGTTCCTTTGGCATGGAGCCACATCCAAGCTGCTTCGATGTCGTTATCTGCCTGGATCACATCGACCTGGTCAATGACGTCGACAGGCTCGCGATCAAGCAGCGCAACTTCTGACTTGGCCTGGAGGTACGGAATTCTGTGTATGGCTGGAGTGTTCGTGTTCATCGTAAGTCTCGCGTTTTGCCGTTGTAGACAAGCCAGTCGTCAATCTCATCGGGCTCGAACCATCGCTGCGAGCCTGATGGTGCTTCGCACTGGTACTCTTCCTGTACGCCTCCAGCCGAATCGACACCTTCCCGTGTTGCAACCACTACCAGAATGGACCCGAACGTCGCAAAGTTGTCGATCTCGCTGTCGACGACCAGCTCGGCACCGCGGGATAGGTAGCGCCTCCAGCGATAGCCGTCTGTGGCGACCCCTGCGAACTCTTCGTCATCTTCGTCGTCATCATGATTCCAAGTGAAGGGCTTATCAGCAGCTGCAGAGCTTGCGACCGCTACTGGCACCTCGATCGGTGCATCTTGCACCTGAGTGATCTTGCGCTGCCGTTTGGCTGGTGGCGCCAGCACCATGCGAGCTGCTTTCACCGCAGCCTGTTCGTTTGGGCTCAGCGTTGGTAAAGCCCGGGCCAGGTCGTCCCATTTGAAGTCCCTGTCCTCGTCGGCAGCGATGCGGCTCATGTGCTCTGGACGAATTGACCAACGGCATGCCACATCAGCCATGCGCCAACCCTTATGTAGGATCAGTTGCTTGAAGTCATCTCGGGACAGCTTCCCAGGGCGCAGGAGCAGCAGCCCACGAGAAATCTTTGCATTTTTGGCTTGATCCACAGCGCAAGTCTTTTGTTGTGAAATCCCTGATTTTAGGGGCATTAACGATGAAATCAAGTAGTTGGATGAGCCAGGTTGGCTGCGCCCGTTGAATCCTGAGATGAGCCCAGAAGATGGATTTTTTACGTGCTCCTGTGTGAAATCTGGTGATGTTAGCCCCTGCGAATTGATCAGAATCGACGTAGGAGCGTCTTCGGGGTCCGTACATCCCAGTGGTCGCCGCGGCTTATGAGCAAGGTACCGTGGGGCTCTGTCCTCGGAAGTAATACTGAGGACGTTTCCGGAACTGATTCCTGGACCGTTGCGTTCATCCTCCAAGTTCACGAATTACTTCCCGCCGTTGGCAGCCATGCCTCAGACGTCTGGATCACCGCCGGCGCCAGACTGCTCAACAAGACGGTTTTGCCTGGGCGTTTGACCCAGGAGCATCAGTGAGGCTTTGCCAATACAGCAGGTTTTCTGCAGCTGATCGGGCAATGATCGGGTTGCGGCCGCTCTGTGCTAGGGTTTGAAAAGTGTCCATGGTTCGTTTCAGCTATGGTGCCCCGCAGATCCGGTGCTGCCTTGCTTTCGCATTTTTGGCCGTGGCTTCGCATTTATGGCTGACGTTGATGCTTGATCTCCAGCGCAAGCAAATTTGTCAGAACCCCTTTGTTCATAGGGGTTAACGAGTAATCAAAAACGCCTCTTTGAAAAGCCAGCTACTGATAGCGATGGGCTTTTGAAGGGGCGTTTTTTCTTGCTTGAAAAAACTCGTGATAATCGGAGATATTCACGAGTTTTTCATTTTTCGGATACGTTACGTATGATATCCAATACGAATTTGTTGTTTTAGAGACGTGAGTGTATGCTCCCCTCTAAGGCCAGCCCCCTCCCTGTGAGGAGCGGCCAAGGCACGTACTGGCCCCTCGCCGAGGTCGCCGGCTCCTAGTCTCCCGACCCTATCTCCAAGGATACGCCTCATGGCCAACACCGGACTCCCATCTGACAAAAGGCTGAGCACCAGAGATCTTGTCCACCTTTACGCGAGAGAGCTGCTTGATGCGGGTCGCGAGGTTCGCCAGGCGGAAATTCGCGAGTGCATATACATTCACCATGACCTCAAAGCCTCGCCCAATCTGGTGAACGAGGAAATCAAAAGGTTCTGGAGTGAGACCGGCCCTATTCTGAGCGCCAGGCTGCGAAGACCTGGTGTTCCAAACGCAGTGTGCGAAAAGCTTGATGAGATCTGGGATGTCGCTCTAAAGGCGGCCGAGGAGACTCATGCGGTTGAGCGCAAAGCGCTTGAGACGGCGACAGCGGCTGCCGTTGATGCCGCCAAGGCGGCGCAGGACAATGAGCGGGCAGCTACTGCTAGCCTTGAATCCCAGAGCAGAGAGCTCGCTGGCCTCATCGCGGACAAGGAGCGGTTGACCGATCAGCTGGATCAGTCGAGTGCTTATATTCGGCAACTTCAAGCTGAGGTCGCAGATCTCAACAAGAGACTCACTGCCGCAAGTCAGGCTCATGGTGAGGAAATCAAGCGCCTGCAGGATGTGCACAGTGGCGTAGTTGAGCGTGCCCAGGACATGCATCGCGGAGAGCTTGAGCGCCTTCAGCAGCAGCTCCAATCAGCAAACGATGCGACTGAGTCTGCACGTGCGAAGGCCGAGACTGCGCGGATTGCCGCGGAGGAGCACCTTGAGAGAACCGAAAACCACCTGATGATGGAGACCGCCAGGGTTCGGGATGAAGAGAGAGGCAAAACAGAGAAGGTCGGCAAGGAGCTGCAGCAAGCTTTGACGCTCATCGACCAGCTGCGGATTCAGCGCTCGAAGGCCACTGACGATGCCGCTGAGACCCGCGGTCGTCTGGAGGTTACCCAACAGAACCTGAGCGCCCTAGAAGCACAGAACAAGGAGCTGCGTGAACTGAACAGAACCCTGCAGGCCGCTCTGCTGGAAGGCTTTAGAGGTGGTAAAGCAGCAGCTTCTGGCACGGATGAATAGTTTGCTGAATTGACATTTTGTCAATTTGTCAAGTATTTCTTGTGGTTTTCGGATGAAGGGTGGTAGTTTAATAA